>CAXZAB010000026.1:0-15309 GCA_964293715.1 uncultured bacterium
TAATCCATTTGCCTTGAATGCACAGCCATATAATAAAGTTGTCGTTAACGTATCTTGCCCATTACATACGACTTTAATTCCGCTATGATATGGCTTTTGGGTAGCTTGAATCAAATATTTGTCATCCTCAGTTGTGGCATTAACGTCCAGCTGTATAATCTCGGTTGTTTTGGCCTTCACATCAAAATGAGTAAATACGAATAATGTATTAATATTTGGCTTTCGGTCTGTTTCAGTCAATACAGATTTGATGTGCTTGGCAAAGTCATCCACTTTCTTTGTTAAGGTCATTTCTTTATACTTAGCATTAAGCTTGTTCAATTCTGCTTTAGCTGAGATGATATCTGAAATAGTATGGTTCTTGATTCGCGCTGATCCGGCTATTGTTATCGCTGTAAACTCGTCATACTTGATAAGCTTATCTTCGTAGTCATTTGTATGATGAGCCTGACTCTTAAACAAGACAAGTACATCTTCCACCGAAAATGCTGCTTTATCATGGTTTGTGTCAATGAACTTTCTAAAATCTTCAAACAATAGAACTGGAACTGATGTAGTAACCAATGAATCTGCGACAATCGCAACACCATTTCTTGCTTTTACTGAAGCTATAAAAGTCATATTTACCTCTTGTGGCATTGATACGAATGTGTGAATTTCAGTCAAGTAAAACTTTATTGTAGGGAGGGTGATTAGCTGATCATAATAAAGCAGGCGGAAAGAGTTATTATCAAGCTCTGTCACCAAGCTTTTCTGTCTAACAAACGATCTTATGCCAAGTCTATTTCATCCGCAATAGATGTCAAACACACATTGATTGAATTTGCGGTCATATAAGGACTCTCCCCAGCCATTTCCCACCAAATCCTGAATTCCTCCTTCATCATGGTACGATTATTGCATAATATATTATGAGCTTTGGTTATTTCGAAAGAAGCTGTGCTCTATTCCCTAATATTACCAAAGTGTTTAGGAGTTTGAAAGATGAAAATGACCCCCTCTTTTATTCTGATCGCCAGCAGGTGGGAGGAATGATGAAAGTGCCCCATTATCTGCTTTTATTAGCTGCTTTGCTGCTGAGTGGCTGTGCGCATCTGGACAATGGCTTTATGCGCAGTGCAGAGCCCTTGGAAAAAGGGTGAAATCCGTGGTTCTTTTGGCATCTCTTCCAGCTATTCCTATGCACCGGGCTTGGATTTCGAGCCGGAAGACATTCTTAATTTGAACAATCGTATCAGAGGGTCCGAATACGTTTGCCAGACACCGGCAGGACTGGACATTGGTCTGGGCAACAGATTCCAGATGGGAGGGCAAGTATCTTTATCCGGTGGAGGGAAGAAGAATAATGATATCTTTCCCCTCACCAATTCCTTCCGTGGCTATCTGCAATATTCTATCCCACTGGGAGATAGCGACCGGTTTGGCTTGTCTCACAGCTATTGGCTTGGTATTGCGCCCGGCATACTGTTTCACAATGAGACTTGGCCCATAGGCGGGGAGTTCGGCATCCCCTGCAGCCATAGGCACCTGCTGGAGCACCATGATATAGGTGGCGAGATTCCCCTGACACTCACCCAGACACATCACTTTAAGACAGAAAGCCTCAAGGACCGGAAAAACTCCAACAGCCTCACCTTCCGTTACAGCCTAATAAAGGTAAACAGTACGATCAGCAGGAGCCCATCTATGTTTGGTTCAATTTATGAATATGATCAACCTGATCAGAGTATATCACGATACGCCATCATCTACACGCGCCAACTGGAAAACAACTGGAATCGTATTTTCTTTGATCTGGGCCTTGAATTCAGCAATAAAAAAGGGCTGACGGTGCCGATCTTTGGAGTGAAAACGATATTTGGGCCCCCTTGGAAGGCGAAAATGAAGCAGAAACCAGAGGAAGCATGAGATTGCCGCTCTATCTGCTATTATTATCGGCTCTGCTGCTGAGTGCCTGCGCACATCTGGACAACGGCTTCATGCGCAGCGCGGAGCCTTTGGAAAAAGGTGAAATACGCCAATTTATCGGCATATCCTCCAGCTATTCCTATGCTCCGGGCTTGAACTTCCAGCCGGACAGCATCCTGGTCCTGAATGCACGTGAAAAGAGGGCAGACCTGCTGGTCCAATTCCCGCAAGGCCTGGACATTGGCCTGGGTCATGGCTTGCAGATCGGCTGGCAGGCATCTTTCTCTCTCGGACCGGGTTTTCGCTTTCGGGGTTTCGACGAAACTTTCCCTGAGATGTCCCGCACATTGAACCTACGCGGCTACCTGCAAAAGTCTTTCCCGTTTGTAGATGGCCTCTGGCTTGGCTTTGCTCCAGGCATTCTGATCCACAATGAGGTTTGGGATAGCCAATTGCGCCACCGTCTCAAATACCAGGGTATAGGTGGCGAATTTCCCGTGACTATCACCCAAACTCATCATACAGAAGGTCAAAAGAGCTCGAACAGCGTCACCTTCCGCTACACAAAGCTTGCAGTCACCAGCAGGCTGAACGTGAGCGGACCTGAAGTCTGGGGACAGCATGAATACGAGCAGCCCGATCAGAGCATAAAGCGCTATGCCCTCATCTATACGCACCAAGTGGAAAACTCCTGGACCCGCATATTCATGGACCTGGGAGTGGAATTCAGCTTGAAAAACGGGCTGGTGGTACCGATCTTTGGTATCAAAACGATCTATGACCCCCATAGTCTATTGAAAATAGGGGGGAAGAAGGGGAAGACAGAGAAAGAAGGCTGATAAAGCTGAACCTTAATGAGGGACGATATTTCAGATGGGATCTAATGAACAGAGCCTATTTAGGACGGCACAATATTCATATCACCCTCTATTGGCCGCCACGCTTTGGAGATGCCTTCGGCTTGAGATGACTCGAATGTTCGTGTGAATTCGAGTCGAAAGCATGTTAAAGGCAAGATCGGGTAAAAGGTGAGGCCTGAGGGAAACTTGTCTATAGAGCTGCGTGTGCCTGGCCTTAAAAGGCCAGGAAGTCGTCTTGGGCAGATAGCTGCTTTTTGGCGTGGGGGGTTAGAAACCCCCACCTTTCGTCTTTGCAAGGCGGGTATGAATTTCAAAGCAGATATATATTTCAAAGCAAGAATAAACCTCAAGGCAGATATAAATTTCAAGGCAAGAATAAACCTCAAGGCAGATATGAATTTCAAAGCGGGTATGAATGATATCCATTCCGCTGGAACTCACTTCCAAGGTGAATATGGCTCTTTTATCTATTACCCTCCCGGTTTAAAAGAGAGCTTTTCTATATACAAAGACATTGATCTGAAAAATAGCTTGCACTGGAGGTAAATCATTTATCTGCTAAAATGCCAAAACGTCAAAACGATAAAACCCCAACTATCGATCAGGATTACTCAAGGCACGGGCTTTTTCCCGCTCCAAATCCTTCTTCTGCAAGGCCTCACGCTTGTCGTAGAACTTCTTGCCTTTGGCCACGGCGATGGTGAGTTTGGCGCGTCCTTGTTCGTTGATGTAGATATCCAAAGGAATTAGGGTCATACCTTGTTCATCCACCTTGGTTTTCAGGCGGCGGATTTCATGTTTGTGCAGCAGCAATCTGCGGGGGCGTTCAGGCTCATGATTTGAGTAAGACGCCTTTTCCCAGGGCGCGATATGAAAATTCATCAGCCAGCATTCGTTGTCTTTCACGCGGGCAAAGCTGTCTTTAAAATTGATCATCCCGGCGCGGATAGATTTTATCTCGCTGCCTTTCAGAGATATACCGGCTTCATATTTCTGTTCTATATAGAATTCGTGGGTGGCTCGGCGATTTTTTATGATTTTCATAAGCTTAGCTCTTTTCGTATTTTTGCTTGATAATCCTGGGCGGTTTGGATCAAATTTGCCTCATTCAGATGGGTGAGCCGGCGATCTTTCATCACCAGGTCTCCGCCAATCATTACATCCCGGATCTGCTCTGCACCCAGGGCATAGACCAATAGCGAATAAGGATGATAAAGCGGTTGGCTCTGCAGATTTTGGATATCGATGATGAGGAGATCGGCATATTTTCCCGGTACCAGAGAACCCAGATCTTTCTCTTTGCCCAAGGCTTTGGCACCTTCGATGGTGAGGAGGGCAAAGGCATCTTTCGCCGGTAAAAATTCCGGATCCTGCTCGATGGCTTTGTGCAATTTTGCAGTGGTGCTGAGCTCCTCGAGGATGTCGAGATTATTATTGCTGGCCACGCCGTCTGTGCCGATGGCTACATTCAGTTTGTGTTTCAGCATTTCTCCCAGCGGAGCGAAACCGCTGCTGAGTTTGAGATTGCTATCAGTACACACAGCTATGGCAGACAGGCTGCCTTTCATAAGCTCCATCTCTTTTCCGGAGAGCCACACGCCGTGGGCAAAGATGCATTTTGCATCTAATACGCCCAGAGAGGCCAGATACTCCAGGGGACGTTTGCCGTGGTTTTTGAGACAGTCTTTCAGTTCTTTCTGGGTCTCGCTGAGATGGGTGTGAAGGAGCCAGCCATTTTCGAGAGCCAGCCGGGCACAGGAAGAATAGACATCGCTGGAGCAGGTATAGATGGCGTGGGGGGCGATGGTGCAATCCACCAGAGGCTGATCCCGGTAGGTGTCATTAAATATATGCACTTTTTCGGCAAATTCTTGACCATCACCAGAGTATTCAGGGGCGATGATAGCTTCGCTGACGAGCACACGCAGCCCTGCCCGGATACAGGCATCGGCGATGCGCTCTTTTTGAAAATACATGTCGTTCGTGAGGGTAATCCCATTTTTGATCATCTCTGCGGCAGAGTGCAGGGAAGCGTCATAGACAAAATCCGGGGTCATCATTTTCTTTTCCAGAGGCCAGATATAGTCTTTCAGCCAAATGTCCAGAGGCAGATCATCCGCTAACCCTCGGAAATAGGTCATAGGCATGTGGCTATGCGCATTTACAAAGCCGGGGGTGATCAGACAGCCAGAGGCATCGATGAGCTCCTTGCTCTGGTATTGGCTCAGTTTGTCCAGTGCTAAAATATCCACTATGCGTCCCTGCTCGATCACCATAAAGTGACCTTTCAAAATGCGGAATTTGGGGTCCATAGTGATGAATGTGCCACCTTTGACGATGGTGTCGCAGTTTATCATGATTGCATCCTTTGCGCGGCTTCCTGGGGTGAGAATACGCCTTTGGGGGTGATGATACCGGTGATGTACCGGGCTAAAGTGATGTCAAAGGCAGGATTCAGAGCGGGAGAGCCGGGATTTGCCAGATAGTTGCCATTTATGCTTTTGAGCTCAGCCTCATCACGGAATTCAATGGGGATATCCGCGCCTTTGGCACAACAGAGGTCAAAGGTGCTGTCCGGAGCGGCTACGTAAAAAGGCACCTTGTGCACATGGGCCAGCACCGCTTTCTCGTATGTGCCGATCTTATTGGCAATATCACCGTTCAGGCAGATTCTATCCGCACCGGTGATCACCAGATCGATCTCCTCTTTCCAAAAATAAAAGCCCGCAGCGGAATCCGCAATAATAGCATGAGGAATGCCTTCCTGCTCCAGTTCAAAAGCTGTGAGACGCGCGCCCTGGAGGCGGGGACGGGTCTCATCCACATAGACGAAGATGTTTTTATGCTGTTTATGCGCCTCACGGATCACCGAAAGGGCAGTTCCGTGATCTACTGTGGCCAAAGCACCGGCATTGCAGTGAGTTAAGATGCGGGCGCCCTGTGGAATCAGCTCTGCGCCAATTTTACCCAGCTTCAGGCAATCCTCCGCGCTTTTATTGGCAAATTCATTAGCTGCCAAAACCGCTACCTGGCGGGCGTGAGGCAAATCCGGGATAAATTTGAGTGCACTTTCATAGACGTATTGCACGCCGATGGAAAGATCCACAGCCGTGGGACGGGTGGAAATAAGTTCATCTCTGGCACTGCGCAGATAAGCCCGGAATTTCTCATCCGGAGCGTAAAGGGCGGCCAAAGCCATGCCAAAAGCACCTGCTGCGCCTATCGCAGGAGCACCGCGAACTGTCATATCACGAATCGCTGTGGCTACTTCCAGGTAGGTGCTGTATTCCTTCAGGGCAAACTCATGAGGGATTTTGTTCTGATCTATCATAATCAGCCGGTCTTGTTCAAACCAGACTGAGCGGTAATCTTTGCCATTTATTCGCATATTTACTCCATGTTTTAAGTCTGTAAGGTAAAGCTGGGATTGGGGGGGATTTGTGTCAATAGCTTTTTATTTTTTGGGGTTTTAGCGTTTTATCGTTTTAAGGTTTTAGGGTTATGGTGTTTTATAGATTTCTAACTAAAATATATTCCTGATGGGGCTATAAAGGGAGCGCTTACGGCGCTCAGCAGACGAGGACGTCTGCTATCCAATAGCTCTCCTGTGAATTCCAGCGAGCTTTATTATCCGTGTCAATCCGTCAAATCCGTACAATCCGTGTGACTATTTAATATTTAATCAATTTATGGACTTGGCTATATCCGGCTGATTCGGCTTTGAGAAAGTAGATGCCTGCCGCTTGGGGTATAGCCCTGTGATCTTTGCCATCCCAGACGAAATTCAGATCTCCAGCTTTGGCGATATCATCGAATAAATCACGGATTTTGGCACCACGGAGGTTGTATATCGAGATTTTCAAGGGCGCGCTGCCCGGTAATTTCAGATGGATATTCGCGGTTTCGGAAAAAGGATTGGGCCAGGAACGGATGAGCTCAAAGGCTGGACTGGCAGCAGCATCGTCACTACCTTGTCCTGCACGGGCTGCGATGCTGATGGTACGCGTGAGATTGGGCAAAATATGCGCTTTCACATAACAGACGTTGTGCTCTATGCCCCGGTCCACCTGTTGCAAAAGGCCGCCATAGACCTGGTAATCATCATTTCCAGGAGGCATTTTGAATTTGATCAGACCTTCTTCATAGCTGGTGTTTTGATTATTTATGATCACACAGCTCACGCTATCGGCGATCCCCTCGTTTGAGGGCAGATAGTATTCGTAAAGAGAGGTTCCGCTGCTGCCGGCAGTTACGGGGTATTGAGGAGAAAAATCTGTGCCATTCACCTTGATGGTGCGGTAAGCCCTGTATCTGCACACACTTTTGGTGCTGAGGCTATAAGGATAATCATAGATGGAGCCGCTACTCTGATGAGTGTGTCCCCACAAAGCCAGATCCGTATTCAGCTCATCCAAAAATATCTCATCGCTAAAATCGTAATGATAAAACAGCACTCGCGCTGTGGCATCGGAGGCAGCAATTTCGCTGTGCAGCCAATTTCTTTGGGAATCTATCATAGAGGTATTGCCATAGATGTAAAAACGCCAATCGTCATAATTGATATAGGTTTCGAGGCCTATGTACTGCACGCCGTTGTAATCAAAACTGTAATCTTGGGTATGATAAGCCCAGTTTGAACTGCTGTTATTCAGCCAAGGCCAGCCAAAATAACGCCACCAATGCCGGCGGGCCGAGCCTTGAGGACCGGGAGTGGTGTGCCAGCCACCGATGTCGTGGTTTCCGCTCACAATAAATACGGGCACCTGTATCAAAGACAAGAGCCGCTGAGTCCAGCCAAACCAATACTGTCCGGCCAAATCTTCCAGTTCCCCCTCATTGATCAGGTCTCCGGTGAGGAGCACAAATTCGGGATTGATGAGATTGATGTCATCGATCACAGCCCTGAAATCCACCACCTCGGTAGAATCCGTATCATAGCCGGGATTGGGATAAAACAAACGATTGGGCAAATGCGTATCGGTAAGATGCACAAAGTAATAATTCGTCTTGCGGGTGGGCATGAGTTTCACGGCATGACGGGTGAGATCGTGGATGCCTCCGGCCGCTGTAAGTTCCAGATCATAGAGCTCAAACACCGCCACTTCGGGAAGAGGACATTGAAGCGTCCAGGTGCCAAATAAGGGGTTAAAATCCTGAGCCATAATCTGCAACGGGATACGCTTTGAACCATGCAAGAGCGCTGCCGCAAAGCCGCTGGTGTTTTCTGCTGCCAAAGCCGTGATCAAAAGAGTCTCTCCCGGAATGTGCAGGGCCGGAATGTTCTGCAGCGGCCGCATAATCACAGTAAGAGTGTCGCCCGGAGCATTCCAGGCAGATTGCGCAGGAAGGCTGGCATAGACCAGACAAAACAGGGCCAGCAGAAAGAGAATTCTTCTGATAGAGACAGATAACGCTCTGGTTTTCATCTTTAGATAGCTGCCACCAACTCTTTTACGGTGTTGATTGGAATGGCAAAACCCAAACCGATGCTGCCACCGGTTTCGGAAAAGATAAAGGTATTGATGCCGACAACTTCGCCATGGATATTCACCAGAGGACCACCGCTATTGCCTTGATTGATGGCGGTATCGGTCTGAATCATGTTCAGATATTCGCTACCGCTTTGGTCTTGAGAAATGTTTCGTCCCAGAGCTGAGATCACGCCTACAGTGACGCTGGGCTTGGAATCGTTCATCAGATATCCGTAAGGATTGCCCAAAGCAATGCTCCACTCGCCTACCATCAGGGTATCGGAATTTCCGAGGCGGGCATAAGGCAATTGGCTGCTTCTGATCCTGAGTTTGGCGATGTCGTGAACATCATCGATGCCGATCAATTCTGCATCAAATTCTCTTTGATCAGGCAAAACTATCTTGATATCCGTGGCGCCATTTACTACATGGGCATTGGTGATGATATAGCCCTTGGGATCGTAGATCACTCCGCTGCCAATGGATTGCACCTTGCGGCTCACGGGGCCGAAGAAATCAAAGAAGCCGAAAAAGCCAAAGTTTGAGGGGATGCGTCCGCGCACTATTTGCGTCTTGATCACATTTACACTCACCACTGCAGGCGCGATTTCCGCCACAGCATGGGTGATGGCATTCTGCCGGCTGGTGCCTGTGCTGTCGCAAGGCATACCGGGATCACTGAACATAGTGGCCACAGGCGCTGGACGGGGACGGAACTGATTGATCAAAACCAGGCTGATGCCGGCATTGATGACCAGGATGATAAAGCCAAGGGCAAAGACCTGAGAGGTCTTCATTGAAATTTCCTGATGGCAAATTCTATGGTGTGCAGGCTTACCGTGGTTTCGAAGCAGGGGCCGTTGGGACGTTCATTCAAGACGCCAAAGGTGGGAACTCTCCAGGCATCCCGTACGCCGTCGGTAAGATCTCTATGACAGGCTACAGCCACGATCACATCCGGTTTGGCATCCTTGATGATCTTACGCGCCAAAGAGCCGCCAGTGGCCACTGCAGCCTTCACATCCAGCTTCTTGGCCAAGGCTTTGAGGCCGGCAATGTCACATTTTCCGCAGGAAGCGCAGTCATTGATGTCTGCAGTGACGCGGATCTTGCACTTGCAATTTTGCAGACAGTGTGGCAAAAGCAGCAGGATATTGGTGTGATTGATGTTTTTGGCTGCGGAAAGCACGATCTCGTTGTTGAAATTCAGGAAACTTTCCTGGACTCTTTGCTTTTTCTGAAAGCTGAGAAAACCTAAAAAACAGGCCAGATTATAGTACACATAGACCAGCATCCATTTCGCATAAGCCGCCATCCAGCGGGGACGAATCTTACTTTGGGTGCTAATCAGATTCAAAACCCAAGAAGCAACCAGGATGGTCAAAACCGTAAAGAGCAGGGTGTAAATCACCGTCTCAGTGGCTGATAAACCCAATTTGAAATAACTTCCAAAGACGAGGCCAAAAAAGGCAGCCGCAATGACCGCCAAACTAAGGCTCACAAGCAGTGGAAACTTGATTACGCTAAAATAATATTCTTTCATATTCCTATCCTCTCACCCACCTGAAGCCTGGCTCCCAAGTGGTAGCTGTAGGCATCCATTACTTTCTTACCGGCAGCCTGTACCTGATGAATTAGGAGCTGGCCATCGCAAGTGGAGATGGCAAAACCTGTGTTTTTGATGATTTGACTGATACTTCCCGGAGGCAAATCTGAGGGCAAAGCCAAAAGCTCAGCCTCCAGAATCTTCAGCTTTTTGTCACGAAATCTCGTGTAAGCACCCGGAATTTGGGAGTAGGCGCGGATCTGATTCTGTATGCTTTCGCTTTTTTTGTGAAAATTCAGGAGCAGATCATCCTTATCGACTTTTTCTGTAAAAGTGGCAGCTTCGTGCTCCTGCTCCTGGGGCTGAATATCCGGCAAAACCGGGAGCAGCTTGATCAGAAGCTCAGAGGCCTGCAGAGCCAATCGGTCGTGCAGAGAGCTGTAGTTTTCGTTTTCCTGTACCTTCAGACTTTCCTGGATCAGGACAGGCCCGGCATCCATCTTGGCCACTATCTTGAAGATAGTATTTCCGGTGCACTTTTCACCATTTAGCAGGGCTGAACGAATGGGGGAAGAGCCTCTGTAAGAAGGCAAAAGCGAAGGATGCAGGTTGATGGCGCCCAAGGCAAAGCCCTGACGCAATCTGCGCTTTAGATAAGCACCGTAAGAGGCGGTGATCAGGATATCTGCCTTATGGCTAAAGATCTGCTCCAGGCTTTTAAGGCTGTTCACATCCTCCGGACAAAAGATCTGCAAAGACTGTTTCCGGGCGTATTTTGCCAGCGGTGTATCCTCCAGTTTCAGTTTTCTGCCTTGGGGCGTGGGAGGCTGACTGAGCACCAGCTTCAGCTCATATCCGGGCACCGAAAGCAGAGCTTTCAAAGCGGGAATGGCATATTCTGAGCTGCCGGCAAAGATGATTTTCACGGTGTTTCTTCCGGATACTGCATGATATTTACGCCGTCTTTGGCTTTGGCCGCCATATGTTTGAGCGGAATCATGAATTTCAGCTTAATTAAAGGAGCTACATGATCCGTAAAAACCACGCCATTGAGATGGTCATATTCATGCTGAATTACCACCGCTTCATATCCTTCGGCCTCAGCCTCGATATATTCCCCTGCGGGAGTATAGTATGAATAGCGGATCTTCAGAGCACGATTTACATTGGCAAAGAGATCCGGCAGGCTGAGACAGCCCTCTTCGCCGATCTGTTCGCCATCCCTCTCATGAATCACGGGATTGATCATCACGCGGGGATTCTTCTTTTCCTCTTCCCGGGCCCACCAGGGATCGATTACGAAGATTCTGAGGTTCACCCCCACCTGGCTGGAAGCCAAACCTACCCCATCACGCTCATACATAGTGTGAATGAGATCCGGCAGATACTCCTCAAGCAAGGGGTCTTTGAAATCAGCTTCTTTCAGCTTCATTCTTAAGATCTTGTCTCCATATATCCGGATGGGAAGAATTTTGGCCATGATCTATTTCTTCGCTTCTACCTGGGGAGTGACATTCAGAATCGAGACGATCGCAGAGCGTTGAAAATCCACTTTGACCTTGTTTGTATCATCAATTTCGACGACTACGATGTCTTTATCGGGTTTCATTGATACCACACGGCCAAAGATGCCGCTGGAAGTGATTACTTTGTCGTTTACTTGCAGACTGTCCAGCATCTTTTGCATTTCTTTTTGCCTCTTTTGCTGTGGACGGATCATGAGGAAATACATGATTCCAAACAGTGCGGCAAAGAAAATCAGCGATGAGGCCATAGAGCCACCCGCTGCGGCAGGGGCTGCGGCTTGTAATAAGATATCTTGCATATTGTTCTCCTATATTTTAAAGAATTTTGGATAAATCAAAATGAGTATTTGCAGGATGACATTGGCATAAACTCCGGCCAAAAGGTCATCCACCACCACTCCCCAACCGCCGGGCAATTTCTGCGAGCGGTTGATGGGAAAAGGCTTGGCAATATCAAATACTCTGAATAAGATAAACGCATACAGGCCAATAAGCCAATTATGCGGTAAAAATAAGGTGGCCACAAAGTAGCCCAAGAGCTCATCCAGCACGATGGAGCCATGATCCTCTCCCAGAATATCCTCAGCTTTTTTGCAGATTACCACGGCCAGCAGAGCCAAAGCTACTATGAGCATCGGCATCAGATATGGGCAAGTACCATCGTAAAGCCATGCAGGCAATAGCAGATAGATCCCATAGCTGGCAAGTGTTCCAAAGGTCCCCGGGGCAAAAGGAATAAAGCCAATTAGAAAGAGGCTGGCGATAAAGGTGCTGAAAGTGAGCTTTTTCTTCATAGAGTGATTTCTATAAACGACTTCTGTCTGGTGTCTGCCATCCACTCTTGATAAGCTTGCCTCTGTTTGATATGAAGGAGGTATTCTTGAAGCTGTTCTTTTACTTCATCATAGTTCAAGATCCTCTCGGGAAGCTCCTGACCCCGCACAAAAAGATAGAGCATACCTTCGTTTTTGAGCACTTCAGTGGGTTCTCCCACGGGAGTACTCAGGATAGGAGCGGAAAAGAGCTGCGGGATATCTTGCTCGGTAAATTCACCCAAGAACCCACCCTCGTCTTTGGACTGGGGATCCATGGTGAATTCTTCGGCCAAAACGGCAAAATCTGCCCCGGCAACAATGCGGCTGCGCAGCTGCTCCATCAGAGCCATTTCGCGGTCTGCATCTTCTTCGGTGGCAGACACAGTTTTGAGGATATGGCTGGCGCGGATTTCATCGCCCTTTTTATCTGTAAGCATGATGATGTGATAACCAAATTGGGATTCCACCACCTCGCTGATCTCTCGCATAGAGAGCTTAAAAGCGGCATCTTCAAAAGGTTTCACCATCATCCCGCGTTTGAAAAAGCCCAGGTCTCCACCTTGTTCGGCACTGGCGCAATCGCTGTTTTCTCTGGCTACTTTGGCAAAATCTGCCCCGGCCTGTACTTCGCGATATAGCCTATCAATCTCAGCACGAGTCTGCTGTTTTGCCTCTGCAGAGGGCATTGTGTCCCGCACTATCATGCTCAGCGGCCAGGATACGGGTTTTACTGCCAGAGTATCTTTGCTGGCTTCATAAAACTCCAGCATTTCGCTCTCGCTCACCTTCACTTTTGTGGAGATGTGTTTTTCGATGAGCTGTTCGCTGAGCGCATTTTCTGTGATTTGATCTTCAAAGTGTTTTTGCAGCTCGCTTTGAGTGAGCTTCATCTTAACCAGATCGGCCTTAAATTCCGCCTCAGTGGGATACTGTGATTTTATCTGTTGAATATAACGGGCAGCATAGTCTTTGATGGCTTGCTCATCGATTTTAATATTATATTCTTTGGCTTTTTGGACGACCAAGCGCTGTTCCACCATTTGGTTCAATACCTCGCGGGGAATCAGCAGTTCTGGGTCAATTCCTTGAGAGCTGAGCTGATTGATCTGCTGTTCAAGCTCAGACATCAGTATAATTTCCGTGCCTACTTTGGCCACGATTTTGTCCAAAACTTCCGCATTTGCTATGAAAGTCATACTTATCAGCAGTACGATTATGAAGAGTTTTCTCATGTAATGTCCTTTAATAATAATAGATTTGGTTGTTTTTAGATTTAATTTCACGTAAGAGTTCTTGATAAATTTCGCTCTGTTTTTCTTTGAGAATTCTGCTTTTGATCTCGGCTCTGTGGTCTTCAAAACTGGGTTCATGCACGCTTTCTTTCGTTTCGGTATAGCGAAATACATACCAGGCATCATTTTGAGAGACGATGCCGGCTTGCATAATGGCCAGTTCTTCAGCCGCTTTCCAGAAGAGGGAATCTGCAGAAACTGGCTCTACATAGCCCATCATACCGTTTTTAGCCCGCAGATCTTCGGTAGAGTAACGCCTGATTGCCTGTACAAAATCCATGCCTTCATTGACCTGCATCAGCACATTTTCGGCACTGAGTTTATCCGGCAGAGCAATGCGCTGCACATTATAGGCCAGCATCGGCTTTTGAAAATCTGTCTGATGAATACGAAAATATGAAAAGAGCTGATCCTCGGAAACTTGGGTCTGGTGGAGGCGTTCTGCGATCAGGGCATTGGCTTTCACCTTTTTCTGGGCGTGAAGCAAGCGCTCTTTGACCGCCGGGTCTTTGTCCAGCTTCCTCTCATCGGCAGCCTGAGCCAAAAGCGTGAGATTCACCCAATCTTCAGTATAACGCCGTTTCTGTTCTGGCGTAAGGCTTTTTAGCGCATCTTTTGTAAGGCTGGCCCGAAAAGAATCCAGATACAATACTTCGCCATTCACTTCAGCCAGTTTTTCGGCCTGTGCAGCTCCGCCTTTACAGCCTGCAAGCAGTAAAACGATCAGGAAAAACAGAGAGCTAAGATGTTTAATCATAAGAATGGGGGTGTGTATTTTACCCTGATGTAAGGTTTTTTCTCTTCCGGAGCAGAATTGGGATGATAAAACTCGATTTCACCAAAGTCTTTCCTCTCGTAATTACTCATAATCACAATGCCTTGGGGAGTAACTACAGTGCCATCGTTAAAGGTCTTTTCGGAGATATAGGCCTGAATGATAGGAGTGATATTGATCAACATAGAATCTGAAGCTGTATGCACAGTACTCTCCAGGAGGCTGATGAATTCCGGAGTGTACATATCCAAAGTGGGAATGACAGCACCATCTTCCGGCCTCTGTTTGAGCAGGAAAGCCGTGACTTTGTAGCTGAAGGTATTCTGATAATTGGGCAGATCGTCTTTGATATAAAGCACGAGTTCGGCCTTGTTTACACTTACCCTTTTCAGCTCTTCAGGACTCATGGTGGCGCCGTCTTCGGTCTTAAACATGGCAAAATCCGGTTGCAAATCCACATACATCCGCTGCGGGGCAAAATTGCTCAATTTCCATACTCCGGGGCTAATCTCCACATCAGGATGGGTAAAACTATAGGCATTCATGGCGGCATACCGTTCAAATTCCGTATATTCTTCCGAAGATGTCGTCTTTTTGTATTTGAACTTAAGCTTGCTGCCTGCTTTGGCAGTGCTGAGCATAATCTCCACAAAACCTTCGTTTTCTGCTTTGATCAGGATATTCAAACCGGTGGAATCAGAATCTGCCTGCCAGGTCTGGATAAAATTATAAGGCAGAGGTACACTGAGGGTATCGCTGGTAACGGTCGCAGCCGGCACCAGTGTGCTCACTGATGGAATCAAAGTATAGTCAGCTTCGCTCAGAGTATCGGGATTGGCGGCCCAACCGGTATTAACCTTGTAAAAGTTAAGAGTCAGAGGGCTGCGCTCTGTTTCATTTCTTCTTTGCAAAACAATATCCAGGCTGAGATCGCTGAGATCGTGATAAGCTGCGATGGTAGTATCTGCCGGTAAATTGGTAAAGCGCAGAATGCTCATTGCAGTAGAGCCCTGCCAATTTCCCACCAGAAGATTCTTCCTGTTCGTAGTAATGCTGAGCAAAGAATCCGCAGGAAAGCTGTATCCGGAGATTAGCGCAGCAGGATCTTCAAAGCTC
>CAXZAB010000027.1:0-15197 GCA_964293715.1 uncultured bacterium
CTTAGCGGCACTTTGGACTTCAAGCGGCAGTGGGAAACGTTACCGACGGCTGCCCAAGTCCATTCCGGCCTGTTATTAACGCTAACACATAAATAATCGAAGCCGGATTGAACTCCAACGCCTTTCATGGTCCGTAGCGAAAATGTGTTTTCAGTCAAGTTAGATAGCAAATCCTATGTATTTGATCCTTTCTCCCTCTTTCCGGGGCATCGATCATATCTTTATCTACCCTTAATCAAGCGTTAAGAGTTAACGCTTGATTAAGGCTATATAGATAAGTGATCAAGTTTCTGAAATGTGAAAGGAGTACCCAAGAATGCTTGGTTTATCTGTTGGATGAAAAAGACTCTCTTTCAAACTAAGCAGCTAAGCCCCTCTATCCCAAATTGATGTCTGAAATAGCGTCCCGTTCTCGCTTTGCGGGCATTATGCCTGGATAATACTGATATGAATGAATAGGCTTTGGCCACTTATTCACCTTAAAGAGTAAAGAAAGTGGCGTGACTTGGGTAGAGGAATTGAACAGTCTCCTTAGCCCGAATATTTTAGAGTAAAAAGATTTTCTTGACATCAAAAGTGCTTTTGATTATACTATCTGGTAGAAGCAAAAAAAATAAAGGAGAACTATATGGAACAACAAGGTATGCCCCTTCTGGGAGACAAATTCCCGGAACTCAAAGTCCAAACCACTCGTGGACAAATGACTCTGCCCAATGACATGGCAGGTAAATGGTTTGTCCTCTTCAGCCATCCGGCTGATTTCACACCCGTATGCACCACAGAATTTGTAGCTTTTCAAAATCTCTATGAGGATTTTAAAAAGGTCAATTGCGAGCTCATCGGAATGAGCGTAGATCAGGTATTTTCTCATATCAAATGGGAAGAATGGATCCATGAAAACCTGGGTGTAGAGATAAAATTCCCCATCATCGCCGATACCGGTGCTGTGGCAAATCGCCTGGGTATTATCCATCCCGGAAAGGACACAAACACCGTGCGCGCCGTCTTTATCGTGGACGATAAAGGTATCATCCGCATTATATTCTATTACCCCCAAGAACTCGGACGCAATATGCAAGAGATCCTGCGGGCTGTGAAAGGAATGCAGTTCAGCGATAAAAACAAATGCGCCATGCCAGCTGACTGGCCCAATAATGGCATTATCAAAGACCATGTGATCGTGCCACCGCCAAAAGATATCAAAGGCGCGGAAGATCGCAAAGCCAGAGCCAAAGCCGGAGAATTTGAATGCTTCGACTGGTGGTTCTGCCATCACAAAGTCTGAGCTTAGACTACTTTAGTCTTATCGAACGCTTCCCTTGTGGAGGCGTTCTTTTTTTGCGGTTATCTGAAAAGAGAATGGTTACGCGGTTTTTAAGGAGGGGACGGATCAGGGGCACAAACTGCAAACTCAAGAATATCAAGCAGGGAAATGCCTCTGCCGCTCTTTGAGCTTGACATTTTAGCGCCGGTATTTAGAAGTGAAGTAGCAAAATGGATCAAGAAACCTTGCCTGTTAAAGGAGAGACATAAATGAAAAAAGACCTGTTATATATATTGCTGCTGGCGATAATGCTTGCCACGTGCACACAAGTCAGAGCAGAGGCGCGTATCGGGAGTAAAAACTATACGGATAGTGAATTGTCACAAGGCTTTGCAGCTTATCTGGAGTATCGGGGCATTGGTGCAGACCTGAGCCCGGCCGATTCTCTGGTCCTTTACACAAATTATTTCGAAGAGCTCATAGCTATGTATATATATGATAAAGCGATGGCTGAATATGGCATCCACGTGAGCCCCAAAGAACTGGAAGATGAGATCAAAGCGAACCCTCCCGAGGGCGTAAGACAAATTCCGGATTTCATGACCGACGGTCTTTTTGACCGGAAAAAATATGAATATGCTTTGAGAGATAGTCCCCAATTCAAACAGGATATCATGGCTTATAGCCGCGATGTCTATGGCTATCACAAGCTTTTAAACAGTATTCGTGCGGGAGCTGAAATCGATTCTCTCAAAATCAAACGCGATTGGCTGGCCCAAGGACATAGTGCCGAAGCCGAAATTATCTATTTTGATTTTAACAAGTTGCAGGACATCAATGTAAGTGACGCCGAAGTCCGGGAATATTATGAAGAGATCAAGCAGACGGAATACCGGCGCGAGAATGGCCGCAGCCTCTTCTTCGTGCGTTTTGCGTCTGGCTCCGAACGGGCCAACGCCCATAGATTGGATGAGATCGAGGCCCAAAGAGAGCAGCTTTATGAAAGAGCTCAAGCTAAGGGCCTGGCGGCCGCAGCTTTAGAGATGGATTTGCCCCTGCAGGAAAGCCAGTTCTTTTCCGCTACGGACTCTATAATCAGAGGCATCGGGCCCGCTGAAGAATTAATAAAGCAAAGCTTTGCAAACCCACCCGGCACCTTGCTGAAGCCACATCCCACCCCCATGAGAGATGTCTTCATCTGTGAAATCGCGCAAATCGCGCCCGAATATTTTATCCCCTTTGAGGTGGAAGGTGCGCTTTTGAAGCTCAAGCTGCGCTCGCTCAAACGCCAGACCGCAATGCAGGATATCGTGCAGAGTTTCATCCGGGAACACAAATCCAAAAACTATCTGGAAGCTGCCAAGGATGAAGGTTTTGCGGTGATTGATGCCAGGGATATCACTCTGGATGCCATGATCAAAGGTCTGGGCACGATCCAGCCCCTGAACCGGGCGATATTAACTACCTCAGCAGGTGAGTTTACCCCTTTGGTAGAGCAGAATGGCTTTTATTATCTGGCCAAAGTGAAAGCCCACCAGTATGCTGGTGAAGAGGATTGGTTTTTGCAGAAAGCAGAGATCCTGTCCAAAGCCCGACAGATAGCAGAGGACAAACATCTGGATGAATGGTATCTGAATCAAAAAGCGGAAATCGAGATCAAATATCCCCAAGGGTTGTGACTGTGCAATTCAGGATTGGGAGCGAAGAATCTTTACATTCCTGCTTTATAATAATGACTGTAAGAATGGAGCAAGGGCTATGATTTTACGAGCTGTGATATTTGGCAACTGCAAGAAAATCATATTTTTATCCACTCTTGCCACGAAATCTAAAGAAAAGACTTTACTAAATAGCCTACTTTACTTTCTTAGTTAAGCTACCGTACAAGTGGAGGTAATATGCTGAAACTACTCAAGCATAACTTGCTTATAATAGTCCTGCTTGCGCTCTTTGGAAGCCTTTGGGGCGCAGGTGAAACCATATATGAAATCCGGGTGGAAGGAACGCAAAACATTGCGCCCGAACTCGTCACCTCGGCCATGAGCCTGAAGGTGGGTGACCCGGTGCAGCCAGAAAGTGTCTCACGTTCGATCAAGAACCTGTATCGAATGGGGGTGTTTTCCCACATCCAGATTGAATCCGAGCCCTATCGCACCGGAATCAATCTTATCGTGACAGTATCCGAAAACCCTGTGGTCAGTTCTGTTAATTATCAAGGTTTTAAGGTTGTCAAGAAAGACAAAGTGGAAGATCTGATCGGCCTGCATATTGGTTCATATTGGAGCGGCAACGTGAAGGCCCAAGTGCTGGCAAAACTCCAGACAGAATATGCCAGCAAAGGTTTTTCTTTCGCCGAAATCGAGATTGTGGAGCAGCCTCTGCCAGAAAACCAGGTGGCGCTTACGTTCCGTGTGGAAGAAGGCAATCGCATTACCCTCAAAGAGATAACCTTCATCGGTAACGATAATTTTGAAGACAAACAATTGATCCGCAGAATGAAGACCAAGCCTTCCAGTTTCCTCAGGACAGGGCGCTTTGAACAGGAGAAATTTGACAAAGACTTGATCGCTCTGGCAGATTTTTACAAGAAAAACGGTTTTATAGATGTCGCTATCGGGCCCTATGAATTGCAACAGGTTTCAGATCGCCATCACGAACTGGTGATCACCATCAAGGAAGGCCTTAAATACATCTTTGGTGAAATCAAGGTGAGCGGAAACGATCACTTTACCACGGAAACTATCCAGGAAGCCTTTACCTTCAAAGCCGGAGATACCTTCGACCAAGAGAAATTTGACAAACAGATGGCAAGGGTATATTCCCTGTATTTTGATGAAGGCTATATCTATACCGATATCCGCAATGAATTTGAGAAAATAGATGATTTGCTGAATATCAATATGAAGATCGTGGAAAATGTGCGTGCCCAGATTCGCCAAATCCACATCACAGGCAATCGGCGCACCAAGGAAAAGGTGCTCCGTCGCCAATTGGAAATCGCCCCGGGAGATTACTATCGCCAATCTCAGGTAATTCGGAGTCAGCAAAATATCTATAACCTGGGCTTTATCGAACCTGATATCCGCCTGGATTATGAAAGAATTAATACCAATGGCGATATCGATCTTCAGATCGATGTAACCGATAAACCCAGCGGTGTGGCCAATGGTGGCGTGGGCTACAATTCCCAGGATCATTTCGTGGGACAGCTCTCGCTTTCACAGAATAATCTCTTTGGTAACAATTGGAGCAGTGGCATCACCTGGGATTTTGGCGGCAGTACCCAAAATTTTGAACTGAGCTTTACGAATCCTAATCTTTATGACAGCGATGTGCTGCTGGGAACAAACGTTTATTATACCAAGAAGAACTGGAGCTCGTTTCACTACGAAATCTTCACCCGTGGCGCCGCAGTCAGATTTGGACAAGCCATCCCTTGGGTGGATCGCAGCCGGGCCTCGATTGGCTACTCTTTTTACAGCAAGAAATATAACATCACAAATAGAACTGCTATCTTCGCCGATAGCTTGGCCAATGCTACTTTGATCGGACTGGATAAACTGGACTGGCGCTATACCTCAGCTGTGAATTTCACGCTCAGCCGGGATACCAGAGACAATGTCTTCTTCCCCACCAAAGGCTCTCAGATCACGCTTTATTCTGAAGTAGCCGGCGGACTTTTTATGGGAGATTTTGATTATTTCAAACAAATCGCCCAGATAAATTGGTATGCAGAGGCTTGGAAAAAGCTGGCTCTTAGAACAAAGTGGCGCTTTTCTTACATCACCCCTTATGGAAAATCCGATGATGCTCCGCCGGATGAGAAGTTCTATCTGGGTGGTACTGGTGCAGATGGCATCAGAGGCTATCCAGACCGCTCTATCGGGCCTGCCGGTGGCGGAACCAGAGCTATCATTTTCTCCACAGAATTGGGTTATCCCATAGCCGGAGATCAGATCATCGCTGTGACTTTCTTCGATGCGGGAGACAGTTACAATAAATTACGTGACTTCAATTTTATGAAGTTTAAGAAAGGAGTGGGAGCAGGAATCCGTATCCGCAGCCCCTTCGGCCTGATCGGTTTTGACTACGCCTACAACGTTACAGACCGCTCTTGGGAACCACATCTGCAATTTGGAACTACATTTTAAAAATATGAAATATAAACATCTTTTTGGCCCCCTCACCTCGCGCAGGTTGGGACTTTCTTTGGGGCTGGACCTCGTGCCCTATAAGCATTGCCCCTTGAATTGTGTATATTGCGAGGTGCAGAGCACTACGCATCTGCAGACTGAACGTGAAGTATTCTTCCCCGTAGCTGAGATTTTGGCTGAGCTGGATCATTTTATGAAAGACCGGCCGCATTTGGATTATATCACCTTCTCTGGAGCCGGAGAGCCTACCTTAAATAGCTCCATCAAAGAGATCATCCCTTATATCAAGAGTCATTATCCGGAATATAAACTGGCTTTGCTCACCAATGGCGTGCTGCTGAACGACGAAGAGGTTCTGCAAGAAATCCTGCCTTGCGACGTGATTCTGCCTTCCCTGGATGCAGCCAGTCAAGAGATCTACGAAAAGGTAAACCGTCCTCAAGAAGGGCTTTTGGTGAGCGACCAGATCGCTGGCTTGATCAAGCTCAGGGAGCATTACAGCGGACCTATCTGGCTGGAAGTTTTTATCGTGCCGGATATTACGGATACTCCTCAGGAGCTGAAGCTCTTGCGCGAAGCCATCAAAAAGATTTCGCCGGATCTGGTGCAGCTCAATTCACTGGACCGTCCCGGACCCGAAGAATGGGTGAAAGCCGCCAGTACACAGCGTTTGAAAGAAATCAAAAACTATATGGCAGAAGAGCTGGGAATGCCTATAGAGATTATTGCCAAGATCGAAAGTCCGCCAGAGGCCCAGGCTCCGGATGAAGAGACCATGCACCTGATCAAAGGAAGCCTGAGCCGCATAGAAACCACAGCGGAAGATCTCGCTTTTATGCTGGATATCCATATCAATGAAATTTCTAAGATCTTAAGAGAATTGAATACAGAAGGCAAATTGCACACCACCCGCAAAGCCCGAGGAGTTTGTTACTCATGGAAGTCTTAACCCATAGTACCGCAATCGTTACAGCCGCCGGCTCAGGTGAAAGAATGGGCGGCGAAATCAAAAAGCAATTCCGCCAGCTGGATGGCATCCCCATCCTCATCCGCACGCTCAGCACTTTCTTTAGTTCGGAGCTGATATCCAATATCATCGTCACCGCCCCGGAAGAAGACCTGGAGTATTGTGAAAATCTCATCCTGCAGTTCTTTGAACCTTCGCCGAAACCTTTTTTGGTAATAGCCGGAGGGCTGGAGCGTCAGGATAGCGTCTTTGGCGCACTGCAACAATGCCCTAAAGATACCGATTTGGTCTTTGTGCATGATGCCGTGAGACCCTTTATCAGTTTGGATCTGATCGAAGAACTGCATAAAATCGCCATGAAAGAAAAAGCAGTGGTGCCGGCTGCCCGCCTCAAAAACACCATCAAACAAATCACCGGCATGTATCTGGATCAGACCTTGGTGCGGGATCGCCTGGTGCAAGTTTTCACACCTCAGGTGTTTCAATACAAGCTACTCAGAGATAGCTACATAAAGGCTTACAACGACGGCTACATCAGCACCGATGACGCCGCCCTGGTAGAACACTATGGAGCCAAAGTGCGCTATCATCTCACCAGTGATCTCAACATCAAAATCACCGATGAATGGGATCTCACCTTGGCTCATCTTATAATCGAAAAAAATATCATAATATAAAGGGGTATAAAATGTTACATAGAATCTTGAGAAGTCTTTCCAATTTAAAAATCCGTATTCCGCTTATCGTGCCCGGTTTGGGCTGTGGAGTCCTGGGTATGGCCTTGCCCGAAGTTTCACTCAATCTGGGAAAATATGCTTCAAAACTGCTGAAAGCTCTGGAATACAGAGGATATGACAGCACCGGCGCTGCCTTTTTGGGAGATGATACAGACAAAGTAGTCCTGCTCAAAGACGTGGGCGCACCCTCCACTTTGGTCAAAACTCTGGGCATCGAAAAGCAAAGCGGCAAGATCTTTTGCGGACAGGTGCGTTGGGCCACCTTTGGCACTGTGAGTAAAACGAACGCCCAACCTCATGAAGTAAACTGTAAACAGCACCTTTTTGGCGCACACAACGGTAATATTACAAACACGCGCGAGCTGAAGATATTCCTCACCAAAGAAGGACACACGGTTGTGTCTGACAACGACGGGGAAATGCTGATCCACACAGTAGAGCACTATTTTAATATCGAACTGGGCATGATCAAAGGCGACATAGATCCAGAGACCCGCAAAGCCTGTATGCGCCGCGCCATCATCGCTGCTTCCGAGAAAATGGTAGGCTCCTATGCTGCGGTCATAGTGGATCCCGGCACCCAGACTTCCTGGGCCATCAAAGCAGGCTCCAGCCTCTACTTTGGCATAGGTGAAATCGATGGTCTGGCCTTTTCCCTGGCCTCAAGCGACCTTACTGCGGTGCTGAGATTTACCAAACTCCTGGTGACCCTCAGAGAAGGCGAATTCGTGGAATACACCTCGGATTCCTATCAGCTCTATGCGCTCAAGAAACTCAAATTTAAACACCTGGGACAAAAGGACGAGACTTATGCCAGCGGCGAGAAAGTGCCTTCCCGGGCTGTGCATTCCAAGCTCCGGGCAGAAGATGTGGAGCTATTGCCGGATTTCGAATACTTTATGGAGCAGGAAATCTATGCTCAAAGCGAAACCACAGGCAAGCTGATCAAGCTCTTTCAAGGAGGCTCAAACTCCGGTAAACACATGATCCAGACTATCGAAGAAGCCTCTGTGACAGATTATCTCACCGAAAGCATGCTGGAAATAACCGGCACTCCCCTCATGGAAGACAAGCAAAGACGCTTTGATGAACTATGCGAATCTGCCGAAGTAGAAGCCTTCATTGCCCAAGCTCAAACGAGCTATAGTGTCATCTTTGACGTGGCAGTGAAAGAGGATTTTGATAAAAAGTATTTCTTCTCTAATGAGAAAAACATCTATATCGAACTTTTGGGACCGGAGTTTGACCGCAAGCGCCTCATCGTGGCCAAGGCCCTGGACAGTATCTCCGAGACTGTGGACGTTACAGATTTTGAGCACAGCGTGAGAGACTTTGTGGACCTGGTAAAAAACACCATCCAAAACAAACGGAATGCGTATTCAATCGCCTGTGGCACCTCATTTCATGCCACCAAGATCGCCTCGCTGTTCTTCAATGAAATAGCTCAGGTCGAAATGATTCCCATCCTTCCCGGTGATTTTAGAGGAGAATATTCAAACTGCATCAAGGACAATGACCTCATCATCGGAGTCTCCCAAAGCGGAGAAACCAAGGATCTCATCGATATCTTCAACGACATAGATTGCAAAGAATTGAACGTGAGCAAAGTGGTACTGGTGAACAATCTGAACAGCACCCTGGGACAGGAAAAGAGCGACGTGGCCATCCCTATCCATTGCGGTCCTGAGATTGCCGTACCCGCCACCAAAAGCTTTATGAATCAGATCACCCTCTTTTATTATCTGGCCATCAGAGTGGCAGATATGAAGCTCAACGAGCTGGGCGATGATCTGAGCCCCGAAGCCAAAGCGAAAGCTCAGGCCAAGCTGGATCACCGTTACAAATCCCTCGCAGACATACCCATGTTGCTCAAAGAAACGGTAACAAAAACCGACGATATGATTGATAAAATGGCCGCTAAAATCTATATGGAACCATCCTTGCATGTTCTGGCCACCAAGATCAGCGGCGTGGCCATGGAAGGTTCGCTCAAGATCCGCGAGGTCGTGCTCAATCATGCTGAAGGCAGAGAAGCCAGTGAATTTAAACACGGGCCAAACACCATCCTGGGCAAAAACACCGTTTTTGGCGTGAAGCACGTGCGCAGCTTTGTGCGTGCCTTTAGCAAGATGATCGATTCCATCGATGAACAAGCTGAAGCCAAACAGATACCCCACGGCGAACGCAAAGACATCATCAAGGCTATGGCAGACTATTTATTCACCCACAATACCCCCTTTAACCTTTCGTCCGCAGCCACCGGCGTCTTCAATGAAGCCGTGAAAGATCAGGATTTCTTTGAGCCCTTGTATCGCAACTATCCGCTCATTTACATCACCGGACCGGATAAACGGGATGTCAATCTCACCGTCTCGCAGATCAATACTCACAAGATCCGCGGTGCCGATACCTATGTGATCGCCGAGGAAGATGAGAATCTGTACAAAAACGCTGCTTTGAACCCCAATGAAGGCTCTTACTACGGCTGGGGATACATTATGCTCCCCAAGACCGGGGACAGCCTGATGACCTGTTTTTCGGCCACGATCGTACTGCAACTTTTGGCCCTGAGAATGAGCATCCGCAAGATGGAAAAGCTGGATCTCCTGGGAGTCAAAGATCACGGCGTGCATCCCGATGTGCCCAAAAACGTTTCCAAATCAATCACGGTGGACTAAGGCTATGAGAATTGGCTTAGGTTACGACGTACACCGTCTGATTCCAGGACGCAAACTCATCATCGGCGGAGTCACGATCCCTTGTGAAAAAGGTCTTTTGGGACATTCAGACGCCGATGTCCTGATTCACAGCATCTGTGATGCGCTCTTTGGAGCCTTGGCCTTGGGAGATATCGGAACTCATTTTGCCGATACCGATCCCGCTTTCAAGGATATTGATTCACGGATACTGCTGAAAAATTGCTACAAGCTTGTGCAGAAGCAGGGTTACAGCCTGGTGAATCTGGATGCCACAGTCTGTGCTGCCGCTCCCAAACTGAGCCCTCATATCCCTGCCATGCGCAAGATTTTGGCAGAAGACCTGGATTGCGAGCTTGATCAAATCTCCATCAAAGCCACTACCGAAGAAGGCTTGGGTATCTCCGGCTGCGGAGAAGGCATGAGTGCTACGGTGGTAGTTCTCATCAAACCGGAGGATTTAATATGAAAGCCATAGCTGTAGTAGGATATCACCGTACCGGCAAGACCACCATGGTGGTAGCCCTGGTAAAAGCACTCACCGCCAGAGGCCTTAGGGTAGCCACTATCAAGGATATTCACAGTGAAAAATACCGTGTGGACACAGAAGGGAAAAACACTGCTTTACACATTGATGCAGGCAGTGTGCAAACCTTTGCCCGAGGCTTGTACGATAGCGCGATGATCTACCCCCGGCCCTTATCCCTGCAGGAAATCTTACCTCATATCGAGGCGGATTTTCTGGTGGTGGAAGGTATGAAAGATGCCGCTTTACCCAAAGTGGTGTGTGCTGCCAATACCGCTGAACTGGACGAACTCCTGGACGACAGCGCTATTGCCATCGGAGGCCGGATCTCAGAAGAGATGAAGCATTACAGGGGCCTGGATATCTACAATGCAGAACGTGATAGCGAGCGGATTTGCCAATTGGTAATGGACAAGAGCTTTCCCATTCTGCCCATGGCCTTGCCCGAATGTTGCAGCCGTTGTGGCAGTACCTGCGTTCAGATGGCCCAAGACATAGTTCAGGGACGCCGCACCCGTGATGAATGTGTGATGGACTCCAGCCCCAGCATCACTTTGGAAGTTGCAGGACAAGAGGTTTCAATAGTGCCGTTTGTGCAAGACATCCTGCAGGATACCATCCTGGCCATACTTAAGAATTTGAAGGACACCGATATCAGCAAGGAAATCAAGATTCAGATCCGCCCATGACACATCAGGAATACTTCTGTGAACGCGATCCCCTTGCCTTTCCCCTGTGGCAAAAGGCTGTAGTGGGCATCGCCGGTGCAGGAGGTTTGGGCTCAAACGTGGCCATGCTCTTGGCCAGAGCGGGCATCGGGAAACTGATCATCAGCGATTTTGATGTAGTATCTGTATCCAATCTGGGCCGCCAAGCCTTCAATCTGGATCAGGTAGGAATGTACAAAGTAGATGCTCTCGCGCAAAACATCGCTAAGGTGAATCCCTTTATAAAGCTGGAAACACACAATCTCTGCCTGGATACAGACAAGGTGCAGGAGATTTTTCACGGCGTGGATATCATGATCGAGGCTTTTGATACAGCAGCTGCCAAAGCCATGTTGATTGAGTGTTTCAGCCAACATTTTTCGGATACGGAGCTCATCTGTGCCTCAGGTCTGGCCGGCTATGGTAAAAGTGAAAAGATCAGGATAGTTCATGATGGTAAACTCTTTGTAGTGGGGGATCAGAGTTCACAGCTCTCGCCCGGCATTGCACCCATTTCCGCACGCACGATGATCGTGGCAGCGATGCAGGCAAATCTCGCCCTGGAAAGGATTGTATGGAAAAACAGCTAACTATAAACGGGCACACACGACCCTGGCGGGAAGGTATGACGGTTCAGGATGCCCTGGACCTGATGAACTATACTTTCATAATGTTAGTGGTAAAGATAAATGGTGAGGTGGTGCTGCGCGCAGATTATGCCAGCACTCTGATGCCCAATGGCGCAGAGGTACTGGTAATTCACCTGATCAGCGGAGGTTGAGCAGCTTGTGAAGCTGCAGACTGAGCTTTACCCTCAGTCCATCTTCCAGGAGCCATGAGGCCAAGGTTTCGGCCTTCAGTACACATTGCACCGGCGAGAAATGTATAATCCTTGAAGTAATTTTATGCTCCTTTAGAAAGGCCTTAGCGAAGGCATAATCACGGTAATTTGTAAGGACAAACTTTAGTTCATCTTCAGGCTGTAAACATCTTAAATTCCAGGGCATAAAACTATCTGAAACACCACTGCCGGGGCATTTTACATCCACGATTTTGACCACAGCCTCTGGCACTGCTTCCAGATACAAAGAGCCGTTGGTCTCCAGCAGCACTGTATAACCCTGTTCCAAAAGCATCAGCATCAGAGGGATACTGGCATCTTGCCAAAGAGGCTCACCACCGGTAAGTTCCACCAGTTTACAAGGATACTGCTTGATCTGGGTAAGTATGGATTCCAGAGTCCTGGGTTCCCCTTGGGCATGAGAATATTGGGTGTCACACCAGGAGCAGCGCAGATTGCAAGCAGAAAGCCGGATAAAGATGCAAGGCATACCCATATAACTGGATTCACCCTGCAGGCTGTAGAAGATCTCAGAAATTTCAAGATGTTTCATGCATGTTCCGCAAAGCTCAAAAAGGTAAGAAGGGAAAATCTTTGTGATAATCCAGGACAGCATCGATCTGGTCGTTGATGTCCAGAGGGTCACCGATCACGAATTTCTCTCTGTTTCCGGTTCTGAAGATGGTGTACTCAGCCTCCGCATCCGGAAAGAGATCCAGCAGCCAGCTATCTCCGTAGCGGGGAATACCATCCACCACCAGAAGCTGGATAGCCTTCATTTCCAGTTCCATGAGGTTTTCAAAGGGATCCTTTTCGATCTGATCCACGAGGAGCAGATTTTGGGTATCTTCCGGGTTCAAAGTTCCATAGCGCTGGGGCAAATACAGAGCCTTCACCGCATTTTGGGTAACCATGCGATACAGCTCTGAGGCTGGGATATCGGGATAATGCTGGCGGATCGTGGCAAATTCTGCAATCAGATTCACCCCTCCACTCATGGTGGAATCTGTGCCGATCACCACATTGGTCTTAGCTTCCAGCGCGGCATTGATATCAAGGGTTTTGCCGATCAGATAGTAATTTGAAGTGGGACACCAACACACGCTTGCCCCTGCTGCGGCTATCTCAGAGATCTCTTGGGGAGTAAGAGCAATGCCATGAATCAAGAGAGTATTGCTCCTCAGTAAACCCTGTTCTTTCAGGAGGGCAAATTCCGCTTTGGTGATTTCGTCTGTACCTTCACCCAAATGAATTACAAAGGGCATTTCCCCTTTGCATTGCTTCATTTCCTGCTCCGGGGTGTCCCCACCCCACCAATTTCCCATAGTAAGAGAATGGCACTGACGAAACCGGCTCGGTACAATGATGGGCATGGCATCGTAATATTCAGTTTTTTGCAGTGGAGCATGGTCATGTACTGTACCACAGCCCGAAAAGAGATTTTTATAGGCTCCCAAGCGCGCCACAGTCAAAGCTGCGGGGTCCAGAAGATCAAAGGAACCATCATTTACCCAAAACTTGCTGCGTTCATGAAAGCTAAAAGAATCCTTCATATCTTCCACCCAAATATGTGAATTCGGGTAAGGACGCCGTTCACCTGCACGCGGCACCCAATTTCCCACCAGATGATCGTGGGAATTGATCAAAGGGGTGTAGGCCACACAGCGGGGAATTTCGATAGTCTCCGCTTCGGCATCATTTGGATCAAGATTCAGCGTCTGTCGCTCTCGTACCTCATCAGGATTGATCACACAGAGGCTGACAACGATTTTCATCTTCTTACTTCTTTGATCCTCTTAATAAGTTTTGGTACCAATTCAAACAAGTCCCCCACTATGCCCAAATCTGCCACTTTGAAGATCGGTGCATCAGGGTCCTTATTAATTGCCACAATGTAATCTGCGGAGCTCATTCCGGCGAGATGTTGGATCGCTCCGGAAATTCCCACCGCTATATAGATGCTGGGCTTTACGGTCTTCCCCGTCTGCCCCACCTGATGAGAATAGGCAATCCATTCCGAATCCACTGCGGCCCGGGAAGCTCCTACAGCTCCGTCCAAAGCCTCGGCAAGCTCCTCTAACATGGCAAAGTTCTTTGCGTCTTTAACTCCGCGTCCGCCGGAAACGATTATACTTGCATCGGTGATATTGATCAGATTGGTCTTCTCTTTTTCAAAGGAGATAAACCGGGTTTGGTCTTCTTCCAATTCAAAACTGAATTCTTCACGGATCACGGTTCCGCTGCGGGTATCATCCCGGGGCAGGGGATCCATTACTTTATGACGCACTGTCGCCATTTGGGGACGGTGATTTGCAGTGAGAATGGTGGCCATAATATTCCCGCCAAAAGCAGGACGGGTCTGCATAAGGTTTCCCGTTTCGTCATCGATACTGAGGCCTGTGCAATCTGCGGTGAGACCTGTATTCAGCTTTACCGCCACACGGGGGATAAAGCTGCGTCCCATCACTGTGGCACCGGTCAGAATAATCGCAGGATGATACTTCTGGGCCAAATAAATCAGCGCTTCGCTATAACGTTCGTCACGGAAGTTTTTGAGCGCAGGATCATCAATTTCTATTACCTGGTCTGCTCCATAATATATTAGCTCTTCAGCCAAACTGCCCAGCTCACTGCCAAAAAGCACAGCACTGAGATTGCAAGACAGCTGATCTGCCAGCTCTCGTCCTTTGCCCAAAAGCTCATACGACACACCGGCTACCACTCCCTCACGCTGTTCCACAAAGACCCAAATCCCGCTGTAAGCAGATTTATCTATGTGCTCCACGCTTTTCTTGCGAATCAGAATGGCATCAAAAGGACAGGCCTGCACGCAGGCTCCACACAAGACACATTTGTCAATATCTATCACGGCAAGTTTATCTACGACGGTGATCGCATCATAAGCACAGGCTTTTAAGCACTTACCGCAACCGACGCACTTTTCAAAAATAACTTCGATAATTTATTATCTCATGAGTATTATGATTTTCGCAGGGCTGGTCTTGTCAAGCTGATTTTGCTAAAGGCAATTTTTTATATTACAAATAGCAGTATTGCACGGCTTTATACACTTATCCAAAAGCACGTGTTTGTTTCGCACTTTACAATCTAAACTGCGATCCTTAGATGTAAAATCCGTCGTTCATATCTCTTGCATCACTAAACGCATAATATTTCATTTTGTTAGGGAATGAAAATTGCGTATTTTATTAAGAGAAGACAGGGGAGAATTTATGAAAAAGCGTTATTTCCATCCTTACAAGGAATATTTCCCACATCAGGCCCGGGGATTGATCATTGGCACC
>CAXZAB010000028.1:0-15132 GCA_964293715.1 uncultured bacterium
AAATATACCGAGCACTGGGCTTTGGAATCCATAGCTCATCTCGATAAAAGCATCTTGATCGTGGCGGTGTATGAACTGATGTTTACCGATACCCCTCCTGCCGTGATCATCAATGAAGCCATAGAGATTTCCAAGAAGTTTTGCAGTGAGCATACCGGTAAGTTCATCAATGGAATCCTGGACGCTATAAACAAAGGCATCCCGCATAGTATGCCGGGACGCCGGATCCCCACTTGATAAAGGATTAGTACAATGAGTTTAACCTGCAGTATCGGAGTCTTTGCGCACAATGAAGAGGCAAATATCCTGCATTTGCTGAAGGCACTGAGTGCCCAAAAGCTGAATGAAGTAAGCATCGCCGAAGTAATCGTGGTTTCCAGTGCCAGCACTGATGCCACAGACGATCTGGTGCGTGAATATGCCCTTGAAAACCCTAAAGTAAAGCTATATACCCAAGCCCGCCGGGAGGGGAAGTCCAGCGCCATCAACGTCTTTATGGCTGAGGCAAAATCAGACCTTCTGGTAGTGATTTCCGGTGACGTGATTCCTGCAGAAAATACCATAGAACTCATGGTCTCTGCATTCCTGGATCCCAAAGTCGGTGCCAGTGGTGGCAGGCCGATGCCGGTGAATTCCGACAAAACCCTGATCGGCTACGCAGTGCATCTCTTATGGCGCCTGCATCACCGCATGGCATCCATTTCCCCCAAACTGGGTGAGATGATCGCCTTCCGTAAAGTGATGGAATCCATCCCCAAGGAATCGGCTGTGGATGAAGCCAGCATTGAAGCCATCATCCGCCAAAAAGGCCTCAAGCTAAAATATGTCCCAGAGGCTCACATTCATAATAAGGGTCCGGAAAACCTGCCTGATTATATCAAACAGCGTCGCCGTATCCAGAACGGCCATTTGTGGCTGATCAAACGCCAAAAATACCAAGTGGTGTCCCAAGATAAAGGCACCCTCATCTCGATTTTGAAACAGGAAATCAGTGAGCACCCTCGTGACTTGATCAAACTTACTTTAGTAGTGGCCTTGGAAGTATATTGCCGTATGCTGGGCTCTTGGGATTTCTACATCCGGGGCAAAAACCCCTTCGTTTGGGAAATATCCCGCTCCACAAAATCGGTTAAACCATAAAGGATATCCCTATGTTGTCCATCATGTTTCGCATCGTCGGTTATTGGTCTATGAAGTATTTAGGCTTCCCGCGCCTTTTGCCTATGAACTATACCGTTAGTTTACTCTACACCTGCAACTCCCGTTGCAGCACCTGCCGGGTCTGGAAAAAGAAAGCCGATAATCTAACTGTGGATGAATACGCCAAGATCTTTCGCAGTGTAGGCAGAAGTCCTTTTTGGATCACCTTTAGCGGAGGCGAACCTTTTTTGCGCAGGGATATCGTGGAAGTGATTTCCACCATCTACCGCATTTCCCGTCCCAAAATCATAAATATCCCCACCAATGGCCTTTTGGTAGATACCGTCGTGCAGAAGACTGCCGAGATCGCCAAAGCCTGTCCCAAAGCCAAGGTTATCGTCAATTTATCTATTGATGGGGTGGAAGGCCAGCATGATGAGATCCGCAATGTTCCGGGGAATTACAAGAAAGTAATATCCACTTTTCACAAACTCAAAGCTTTGAACCTGCCCAATCTGTCTGTGGGTATTCATACCGTGATTTCCAAATTCAATGTAGACAGCTTTCACTCTGTGGCCAATGAACTGATGCGTCTGGAGCCCGATAGTTACATCACTGAAATCGCCGAAGAGAGGGTGGAACTGGATACCATGGGCCTGGATATCACACCCGGTAAAGTGGCTTACAAATCTGCCATTGATTACCTTATCCACCGCATCAAAAACGGTACCTACAAAGGGATGGCCAAGATTACCATGGCTTTCCGCATTGAGTATTATAATAAGGTAAAAGAGATCATGCGGGATGAAAGACAGGTGATTCCTTGCTATTCCAGTTTTGCTTCCTGCCAGATCGCCCCTGATGGACATATCTGGAGCTGTTGCGTGAAGGCAAACTCGCTGGGCAATCTGCGTGACAATAAGTACAAATTCCGCAAAGTGTGGTGGTCCAAAGCAGCCAAGAAGGAACGCAAGAGCATACACAAAAAAGAATGCTGGTGTCCTTTGGCCAATGCCTATTACACCAATATGCTGATGAATATTCCCACTCTGTTCAGAGTAAGCTATCGCAGCTTTATCAAATGGTGGAATTGATTTGATTGCTCTTAAAAGCAGTCATCACAATCCGCCTTATACCTTTATAGAAAGCAATCTTGCTCAGGACGGACGTTTTGGCTGGTTTTTGGCTATGTGGCATCCGGAGCAAAATCTGCATTTGGAAGAGCTGGGCGCGGAACTGAAACTGTCACTGCGCAATTCAGACGCCGCCACCGTCAGCCGTATGGAAGTGGAAAAGTGGCTGAAGAACTTCTTTGTAGAGCTGAATTGGAAGCTACACGCACAGCTGCGCAAGACTGATCTGCAGGAGAAGGGACTCTCTGTATTCTTTGGCATCATCTATGATCACGAGCTCTTTTTTGTACAATTTGGCCGCATATTCTGTGCCCTTTCGGATGGTAAGAAGATCCGCTTTATTGGCTCAAAATATCAGGATTCCCAGATGCAGACCATGAAAAAGCTCAATCTCCTGGGTTATGCCGACGAAGATATCAAAATCCGGGTGCACCGTGTGCTCATCGAAGAGAGCCATCGTTTTATCGCTATCAGCGGCAATCTCAGTGAGCGTGTATTTGAGACCCAAAAGGATCTGCCCACCCTGGATCACTATATCGAAAGCTTTGCTCAGAGCGATAATCCCCTGTGGTTGATCCTCGATGGCAAAGCGCGCTTGATCAAACCTCGCCGCAGAAAGCTTACCCGCATGCAGATCAGTTCCATCATTATCATTGTGCTCTCTTTGAGCGCCGCAGCTTATATGATCTTTGGCAACCGCTATCTGGATCAGGCCCTGCATCGCACCAGAATGACCGTGCAAAACAACACCGTGTTGAGACTGGAGCAAATTCCCGATAATCTCTCTGTAGAGACCAAAAACTTTCTTAAATACCTGGATCGCATTGTGAATCTGCCGGCCCGCAATATCGAGCTTGATATCATGTGGAGCGCCACTTTGCCCTATCAGGTTACCAGTCCCCCCGTCTTTAGTTTGAACACCATCTATCTGGCTGCAGATAAAAATCTGATCGCTTTCGATAAGAAAAGCCGTCAGTTGATTTGGAAAAAGTCCTTCGAAGGGCAGATTAATTCCATTTTCTATGCCGATAACGTCCTTTTGGTTTGTCTGGAAGATAATCAGAGCTTTGGTTTCAAAGAGAACGGCACCCAGCTTTGGGAGGCTGAGCTCATGAGCATACACACGAATTACGGTAGCCTGGACCCCAGCCAGATAAGCCAGGCCGATGATCCCCGGCTGGATCGTGCCATCACAGTGGTGCCTTCTGCCAAATTCATTTCAATTTTCGATGCTTTCAGAGGTGAAAACCTCTCCACCATCACCTTCAAGCAGGAGTTGCACAGCCTTTCCGCTTATGACAATTATGCCACCTGTTTTTATGCCATTGTGGATGACGGCCTCATCTGTATTCAGCTCAAGATCGCGAATTAGGACAGTCAAGCTCATGCACGGCATAAACTTAAGATACTTTAGCACAAGCGTTATTATATTTATACTGCTCATGATTTGCACAATCTTTCCGCTATCTGCCATCGACAGCCCTATCAAGACCGGTTTTGCCCGCCTGCAATATGACGGTGGGGGAGATTGGTACAACGATCCTGAAGTCTTGCCCAATCTGGCCAAATTTGTCAATAGGCACCTATCTGCCAGCATTCCCATCGATCAGAGTGTGGTCAAGGCATCGGATACCAAACTCTTTGATTTCCCTTTTGTATATCTCACCGGTCATGGCAACATCCGGTTTTCGGATACCGAGCTGAATAATTTGAGAATGTGGATGCTGCGTGGCGGTTTTCTTTATGCAGATGATGATTATGGCATGGATGAAAGCTTTCGCCGTGAGATCAAACGTGTTTTCCCGGAGCGGGAGATGGTAGAGCTGGATCCCTCGCACCCCATCTTCACCAGCTATTTTGATTTTTCCAGCGGATTGCCCAAGATTCATGAACATGATGAGCAACCGCCTCAGTGTTTTGCCCTCTTTGACGACAATGGCCGGATGATGATGTTTTACACTTTTGAAACCAATATCAGCGATGGCTGGGCCGATCCGGATACCCATGGTGACCCTGCCGAGCTCAGAGAGATTGCGCTGCGCTTTGGACTGAATATCATCCACTATATGATGGATAAATAAGATGCGGATCTGCATTATCTCCGACCTGCATTACAAATACAGCAAGCTCTCAAAAGTGGACAAAGAGAATAGCGACTTGATGCTCAGTTTTTTGGAGCAAGCCAGAGGTAAATATGATCTTTTGATTTTAAATGGCGATATCTTTGACCTTTGGTATGATTGGAAATACACCATCATCAAGCAGTACTTCCCTCTTTTGGTCAAGCTCTATGAGATCAGGCAAGCCGGATGCCGTATCGTACACATCACCGGCAATCATGATTTCTGGTTTGGCGACTTTTTGCCCGATTATCTGGGCGTTGAACTGGTGGATGAATCCCTTGAATTCATCGCAGACGGTAAAAAGATCTATGTCTGTCATGGAGATACGCATACCGTCAACGATTTCCGTTATCAAAGCTATCGCAGAGTGATCAGACTGCCTTTTATGAAGAACATCTTTGGTTTGCTGCATCCCGATTTTGCTTTGGGTTTGGGCAGTAAGATGTCCCGCAGCAGCCGCACCCGCAAAGACTCCACTGCCTTAAGAAATAAGAAAAACGAAGGGCTCAGAGCCTACGCCCGAAAGCTGATCAAAAACGGCCGTGCCGACTATGTGATTATGGGACATAGCCATAATCCAGAACTGATAAAATATGAAAACGGTTTTTATGCAAATTCCGGTGATTGGATAAATCACCATACCTACATCGAAATAATATCTGGTACAATCCAGATCAAACATTATAATATAAAGAAAGGAGAAACAGCATGAAAATTAAAACGAATTATCTCGCGCTGATTCTGATCCCAATTATTCTGATATTGGGCTTGACTCTGCTCTATACCCAAAGCAGAAGCCAAGTGACATCTGAGAAGGAGAAAGACGTGAACGAACCTGTTCGAAATACAGTAAAAACTATCATTAGCACCACCTATGGTGATATTGAATTGGCCTTGTGGCCGGATATGGCACCCAAAACGGTGCAAAACTTTATCAAACTTGCCGGTGAGGGTTTTTACACAGATACCTATTTCCACCGTGTCTTGCCAGATTTTATGATTCAAGGTGGCTGTCCCAATACCAAGGATGGCGATCGTTCGAATGACGGTACTGGCGATCCCGGCTACAAATTTGAAGATGAATGCTATGACGATGGCGATATTCTGACGGGAAAGATCAAGACTGAAGAAGATGCCGAATTGGTCTGGACCCAGATCGTCGTTCCCTATATGCAGCAAAACCGCACTCCGGATGCGAGCATCGGGGGTATGGTACGGGCTTGCCAGGAAGCCAGAAGTCTGGCGCCTCTGATGGAAGAAAGTGTAGAATTTTATCAAGAGACTTGCAACTATCCTGAACCAGTGCGTGCCAAAATCCTCAAAGCGCCGGTACTCTATGGCAATATTGCCATGGCCAATAGCGGCCCCGGGACTAATGGCAGCCAGTTCTTTATCGTTACCAAAAAAGAGGGAACCCCCTGGCTCAATGGCAAACACACCGTTTTCGGCAAAGTGATTTCCGGTATGGATGTGGTGCACCAGATTGAACAGCTTCCCCGCGATCAAAGAGATAATCCCAATATCGATAACCAAGCCTTTATCACAGGTGTCTCATTTCCTAAATAAAGGATAAGTCATGGCACGCATCAACGAATCTCAATTACAGCAAGAAATAATGGCATGGATAGGCCAAAACCAATATGTGTACCTGGCTACCTGCGATAAAAAGCAGCCCAGAGTGCGTCCGGTGGTGATGTTTACCCATGATGAACGCTATTTCTTTGCCACATTCAGTGGAGATTCCAAGGTCGCGCAGATCCGAAATAACAAATTCATAGAGATGTGTCTTCCCCTTACCGAAGATGGCCAGACAGGCTATATTCGCCTTAGTGGAATGGCCTCGATTGTAAATAATGCAGCGCTCAAGGCAGAAGCCTCCGAGCGCTGCTTCTTTTTTGATCAGTATTTCCACGGATATGATGATCCGGATTATACCCTCATTGAATTTGACCCTGATTATGCGGAATATCTGCGTCCTGGAGAAGGCTTTAGCCAAAGCTGCAATCTCAAACGCTGACGACACTATAATTATTTCTTATATTTACCCCGGGAGAATGGATGAAGAACGTTTTTGAATATAAAGATGAACATTTGGGATATAGCTATATCATACTCTCAAAAATCAGAGAACTGCATTTTAGCTTTGGTGAGCTGGCCATCACCTTCGATAATGGTGAGAAAAGACTGATCTCAGTGAAAGAACCGGAAGTCGCTCTCAAGGCTATGTTAGCGGCTATTGAGAAGATAGACTGATCTAATGGGCTAAAGGCTTGAAGAAGGCCATCAAGGCTTCACTTGTGCTTGTGGCTAACCATTACAACCGGGTTTCTTGCTCAATGGATAAACTTGCTTTGCATTTAGTTTCGAGTCGAGATGACTCAGAGATTCGAGTCATCTCGACTCGAAAGCATGTTGAAATTGTGTTTGAGGATAGAGCGGGAGTGCAGGCAGATCAAGCTTTTGGAATCCAGAAAGCTGCGCACTGTTCTCTTGTTCTGAGATCACAGATTCCTGAGTTTGAATTACTGCTGACGGAGCTTTATTGTGCAAATAAACATTAGCGGAACGCTGCAAATAGACTATAATATAAACAGCAAAATAAAAATAACGGGGAATAGAGGGAATGAAACATCTCATCGCTATAATATTACTCTTGGGAGGAATTACCATGAGCACAGCTAAAAGCATATACGACATCGAAATCCGCAAGATGGATGGCACCCAGCAAACGCTGGAAGATTATAAAGGGAAAGTGATCCTGATCGTGAATACGGCCAGTAAATGTGGCTTTACCAAACAATTTGAAGACCTGCAAAATCTTTGGGAACAGCATCAAAAAGATGACTTTGTGATTCTGGGCTTTCCTGCCAATAACTTCATGAATCAGGAGCCCGGCTCCAATGAGGATATCATCGAATTTTGCCAATTAAATTACGGTGTGGACTTTCCTATGTTTGAAAAAATCTCGGTCAAAGGCAAAGACATCCATCCCTTGTATGATTATCTCACCAGTAAAAAGAGCAATCCGGAATTTGGCGGGAAAATAAGTTGGAACTTCAATAAGTTCCTCATTTCCAAAAACGGTAAGATCCTCGCCCGTTTCTCATCCCCCACCAATCCCATGAGTGAGGAGATTCAAGAGGCCATTGCAGGCGCTCTGAAATGAAAATAGCGTTGCTGATAGCTCTTTTAATATCAGGTGCCAGGCTCGATGCCAAGAAGTTGAAAACGGTGGAATATGTGGATATTCCCCGCTATATGGGAGATTGGTACGTGATCGCGATTATTCCTAATTTTATCGAGAAAAACGCGGTTAACTCCATAGAATCCTACAGCTTGAACAAGGATGGGACTATCGCAGTGAGATACACCTATAATATAGGCAGCCCCACGGGCAAGAAAAAGCTAAGACGTCCCAAGGGAAGGATTTATGATACCAAGACCAATGCCGAGTGGCGCATGCGGGTGATTTGGCCTTTTTGGGCAAAATTTCTGATTATTGATCTGGCTGAAGACTATCGCTATACTGCGGTGGGAGTGCCCAATCGCAAGATGCTCTGGATAATGTCCCGCACTCCTCAGATGACTGACCAGGATTATGCAGAGGTCTTGCAGAAGCTAAAAAAACAAGACTATGACATAAAGAAAATCAAGAAGATACCTCAGATTTGGTGATATGAAAATTGCCTATTTAGACGGATATAGATTCTTTCGCATATTTCGGGTGGGGGCTTATGCCATTATCCGCAATCAGCAGGAGCTGGACAGAATAAACGTTTTTCCTGTGGCTGATGCTGACACGGGCATCAATATGGCTATGACGGTGGAAGCAGTTCTTTCAGGGGCCACTGCCAGCAAAGACATCAAGGCAACCATGCGTTCGATCTCGGACGCAGCTCTGATGGGAGCCCGGGGAAATTCCGGCATCATCCTGGCTCAATACCTGCACGGCCTTAGCACTGAACTGCCAGATTCGCCAAGCCTTACCGCCAGTGGCTTTGCTCTGAGTGCAGAGAAGGCGGTGAAACATCTTTACCGTTCGGTGATGAATCCGGTGGAGGGCACCATCCTCACCGTAATCAGGGAATGGAGCGAATTTCTCAGCCAGACTCCGGAGAGTGATTTTAGCCAGTTGATCGAGAGTTCTTTGGTCAAAGCTCAAAAATCTCTGAGCGAGACTCCCTTAAAACTCAAGGCTTTGGCCGATGCCAAAGTAGTGGATGCCGGTGCCAAAGGTTTTGTGATATTTCTGGAAGCAGTAGTGGCTTTCATACAAAAAGGTTCTTTGCGAAGCCAGACAGTGCTCCCAGCCCAAACCTATACTCACACTGAAGTATCCAGCAATACTGCCAGCACTTACCGCTATTGTTCAGAGGCTATCTTCAGCGATTGCAATATAGATACAAAGACTCTTCAAAATCTTTTGTCGCCCTTTGGAGATTCCGTTATCCTGGCAGGCAGGCCGGAAAAAATGCACCTGCACATTCATAGCAATACTCCGGAAAAGGTATTTGCTGCCTTGCAGCCCTTGGGCCTGTTGAGCTCCATCAAAGTGGAAGATATGCATAGGCTATATGAGACCAGTCATGAGCAGAAATACCCCATTGGCATCATCACAGATAGCGCCTGCGACCTGCCAGAGGAGCTCCTGGACTTTTATCAAATCTCGCGGATAGCCTTTGGGGTCAATTTTGGCAAAGAATTCTATCTGGATCAGCTTACTCTGAAGCCCGAGACTTTTTATCAAAAACTCAGAACCCATAAAAGCCATCCGCAAAGCTCGCAGCCTTCTCCCGGGTCCCTGCATGGTACTATTGATCACATGGCGGAAAACTATGATAAAGTCTTTGCCATCTACGTCTCGGATAAATTGAGCGGCACCTATCAGAGCGCAATGTCCTATGTAGCCGGCAAACATAGTGATAAGGTCTATCCGGTGAATTCAAAACAGCTATCGGTCACGGAAGGTCTCGTAGTGCTGAGGGTGGCTCGTGCCATAGAAGCAGGAGACAGTTTTGAGAGCATATATTCCCGGCTCGATTCCTGGATCGCCAATACCCATATCTATACCGATATCAATACCTTAAGATATATGGTAAGAGGTGGCAGAGTACCACCTTTAGCCGGCGCTATTGCATCCATTTTGAACCTTAAACCCATTGTGGGTCTGGATCGTGAAGGCAAGGCCCAGGTAAGCGGGAAGAGCTTCAGCCGGAGCTCAAACATGCGAAAAATCATTAAAACCATTCAAACTGAGCTGCAAGATAAAAGGCTTTGGGAATATGCCATCGTGCATGCCGAAGCCGAAGATCGAGCTCAGGAATATGGCCATAAATTAAGTAAATTATTAGGAAAAAGCCCCGCTTACATTATGCAGCTTTCGCCAGTGGTAGGCGTGCATAATGGCATTGGTGCGGTGGCTGTTGGAGTGATATATGACCCTGTCTAATTCCATCATCATCGTGATCTGTAGCGTCTTTGTGTATATGACGACTCTCTTTCTGATCGCGGTTTCGATTAAACGCAACGATCTGGTAGACAATGCCTGGGGCATGGGTTTTGTGCTGATCTACTGGCTGTTTCTGGCTCTGCAACCCTCAGGAGACTGGCGTCGGATACTGATTACAATGTTAGTCACAATCTGGGCGCTGCGTTTGTCTTTTTACCTTTATATGCGTTACAAAGGTAAAAAAGAAGATTTCCGTTATGCGAACTGGCGTAGAGATTGGGGCAAAAACTGGCTCTGGCGCAGCTATTTGCAGGTCTTTATCCTGCAGGGCTGTTTTATGCTGTCTATCGCCTATCCGGCTTTTATGATCCGTAGCTCAAAGTCATTAAGTTTTACCGTCCTGGATCTGATTGCCATCCTGCTTTGGCTTACAGGTTTCTTCTTTGAAGCTGTAAGCGATGCTCAGATGAGAGCTTTCAAAAAGAATCCTGTCAACAAAGGCAGGGTGATGAACAAAGGGCTTTGGCGGTACAGCCGGCATCCCAATTACTTTGGCGAAACCCTGATGTGGTGGAGCATATTCCTGCTCTGTCTGGCTTTCCCGTCTGGTTATCTGGCCATCTTCAGCCCTGTGATAATCACAGTTTTGCTGCTTAGGGTGTCAGGCATTCCCATGTTGGAAAAGAAATATAAGGATAATCCTGAGTATATGGAGTACATTCGGAGCACCAACGCCTTTATTCCTAAGTTTTGGTGAAAGCACAGATAATGCAATATGAACTCGTAATCTTTGTGGGATAGCGAGATAGGCCGATATCAGCTTTTTGCCTTGACAAAAAGTTAGCAGTCTAAAATAGTGTTTGCTAACAACACGAACTTGACTAGTATTTATTTAGGAATCTTACATAAAACTATGGAGGTTAATATGAAACTGAGACCTATTGAAGACAATGTAGTGGCCAAAGTTGCCACAGACAAGGAAGAAAAAACCTATGGCGGGCTTATTATTCCCGATTCAGCTAAAGAAAAACCGCAAATTGCGGAAATTATAGCAGTGGGCAACGATGAAGACCTGCAAAAAATTGTAAAAGTTGGCGATAAAGTTCTTTATGGCAAGTATGCCGGCACAGAGATCGAGCTTGACGGTGAAAAATATCTCATCCTGGCCAAGAGTGATATCCTGGCTGTAGTGGAAGAGTAGACTATAATGGCTATAGTAGACGTAACAACCGCCACCTTTGACGCAGAAGTTCTCAAATCGGATACTCCGGTTCTGGTGGACCTCTGGGCTCCCTGGTGCGGTCCCTGTAAAGCCCTCACACCTATCATTCAAAAACTGGAAGCTGAAGTGGGTGACAAAGTAAAGATTTGTAAGCTGAATATCGACGAAAGTCCTGAAATTGCCAACAAATATTCGATTATGTCTATCCCCACCCTCTTGATTTTTTCCAAAGGTGAAGTCGCCGAGCAACTGGTTGGCCTGATGCCCAAAGACAAGATCATGGCCAAGCTGCAGGCACATCTGTAGAGAATCAAGCAAGCAGATTGACAAGAAATAAGGCGAAAGCTTAGGTTTTCGCCTTTTCTTAATCTGGCCTATTTGCAAATCAGGGCTATCTGCCGCAGTTCTAATTTCGGATTTGTAGTGCCTTTGCTGATAGTGAGCATTCTAAAGAGATATCCGGTGCATGAAAAATACTTGACTAAATGGCGCTACCCAAAAGAATGGAGATCAAACTGAGAAAATATAAATTATAAAGGAGATAGATAAATGAAAAGGACTTATCAACCCTCAAACAGGTCACGGAAAAACACACATGGTTTCCGTAGTCGCATGGCCACCAAAAGTGGTCGCAAACTAATTTCCCGTCGTAGAGCCAAGGGCAGAAAGACTCTCTCTGTCTAAAGATGGTCCGTTGGATCACCGCTCATCAGGAGTACATGGAATTTAGAAGAGCAGAGAGCTCGCTACACACCAGGAATTTTTATATTCCCTATCTGCCGGACCCGGCGGGCCCAGCAGTGGGTATTACTATCAGTAAAAAAGTAGCAGGCGCAGTCAGACGTAATCGGCTCAAACGTAGAGTCCGGGCTTGGATAAGGGCACACAGCTCTGTCCTGAAGCAGGACTCCAAAATTAATATTATTGCCAGACAGGGAGCCGCCGAACTTTCGTGGCCGGAGCTGTCTGCACAACTTGGAGTTCTGGAAAGATGCGAATGACATTGGATAGCGTAATCAGCCTGCCCTCAAAACTGATGCAGCTGCTCATTCGCCTTTACCAGATGGTAATCTCACCAGTTTTACCGAAAAGCTGTCGGTTTACCCCCACCTGTTCCGCATATGCACATCTGGCATTTCAGCGATACAGTTTTCCCAAAGCGCTTGGCTTAAGCGTGTGGCGGATTCTGCGTTGCAATCCTTTTTGCCAGGGTGGATACGACCCCTTGCCCTAAGGAGATATTTTGGATAAACGAACCTTAACCGCTCTGCTTTTAATGCTGGTGTTATATCTGGCTTTTGATCAGTTCTTATGGAAACCTCAGCGCCAAAGCGCAAATCTGGCTCAACAGCATGCCTTGCAAGAGCAGCAGGCTGATCAAGACGATATTCTTGATAACGATGCCACTGTAGATCAACCCGCTATCACAGATAGTTTGGCGGTGCTTGAAGACGCAGAAACCCACGAATTGGAACTGGAAAACGACTTCCTAAAGGTAGTTTTTAGCAGCAAAGGTGCACAGATCGTCTCCATTGAACTCAAGAAGTATGACTATAGTGAAGGGATACCGGTGAATCTTATTCCCGAACAAGGCGGTATACTGGGTACCACGATTTCCCAGGGCGGCCAGGACTTGGACCTTGGCAGCCGCAACTTTGCCTTTGCCGAAAATCCTCAGGATAAGAGCATCAGTTTTTATCTGGGAGATGAGACAGATCCTCAGGTTTTACGTGAGTATTATCTGGACGACAAGTATGGCATTGGTGTAGATACCAAAATTCAGAATTTGGGCAATGTGAATGGGATCAGGCTGGATCTCATGACCGGTATCGCGGATAGTGAAAAGAATCCCAAAACCAAAATGCAGGATTACCGGTTCTTCCTCTATTCGGATAATGAGCTCTTGAAGGTATCGCTTGCCAAGATGCGCAAGAAGTCACCTTCTGGCAATTTTGGCAGCTTTGGATTTGCTGCCGTACGCAGCAAATACTTCACCCTTGCTTTAAAAGAGACCGAGCCTCAGCTCAGCCGAGGCTTTAGTAGCGCAATCAATGCTGAAACCAAGAATCCTGGCTTCAGTGTGAACAGCTTTCAGCGCACTGCCAAGGCACATTGGGAACAAAGCTTTGTCCTGTTTGCCGGACCTGCCGATGCGAGTCTCTTAAAGACCTACGGGCCACAGATGGAAAACATCGCCGAGCGAGGCTACAATTGGCTTCGTTGGCTGGCAAATGCCTTTGCCTGGTTCCTCAGCTGGCTGTACGGAATTGTGAAAAACTACGGCGTGGTAATTATTATCTTCGCCTTCCTGATCAAGATTGTTTTGCACCCGCTTACCAATAAGAGCATGGGCGCATCTCTGAAAATGCAGCAGATTCAGCCTCATCTGCAAGCCCTGCAGACCAAATACAAAAACGATCCCAAAACTCTGCAAGTAGAAATGAGCAAGCTTTACAAAGAAGCCGGAGCCAGCCCTATGTCCGGATGTCTGCCTCTCTTGCTGCAGATGCCCATTTTCTTTGCACTTTACAGTGTCTTGCGCTATTCATTGGATATGCGCAACGCGGGATTTGTCTTCTGGTTAAAGGATCTCTCTGAGCCAGATCCTTACATGATACTTCCCATAGTCATGGGTATTTTTATGATTATACAATCCAAAATGATGCAACCTAAACAGGTTAATGTGGATGAGATGGACGAAAAACAAAAGGCGGCTCAGTCCACTCAGAAAATGATGACCTGGATGATGCCCATCATGATGTTCTTTATCTTCAAGGGCATGCCCGCAGGCCTGGTCTTATATTGGACTGTATTCAACATTTACTCAGTAATTCAGCAGTATTATCTGCTAAAAAAGCACAGAAACAAGGAATAACTTTAATGAATATGATCGATAGAAGCGGAGACTCTGTAGAAGAGATCATCCGCAAATTTCGCAGTGAACACGATATCAGTGATCACGAACTCAAATATGAAATTTTAAAAAAGCCCAGTAAAGGGTTTTTTGGACTTTTCGCAAACAAGGTCGCCTTAGTTCGCTTTCACCTTCCTGAAAATCAGGATAGAGTGAGACTCTTCGCCGAAACTTTGTTGGCAAAAATGGGCGTCAGCTTTGGCAAAATCATCAGCAAAACCGAAGGTAAAACTCTGTATCTCACCTTTGAAGGGGTCGTAGAAACCGGCTTTGTTATCGGTAAAAACGGTTCCATGCTGGACACCCTCCAATATATGATCAACCGGGTTTTTGAAAACGACAAGACCATCGATCGCATCTATATAGATGCAGATGGTTATAGAGCGCGTCGTGAAGCGCAATTTCTGAATCGCTATATCTCGGAGATTAAAAAGGTAAAAGTCCATAATAAATCTCTCACTCTGGAGCCGATGAACCCAGGCGAAAGAAGGATTATCCACCGTCATATCGAAGGTGATAAGGGGCTGCGCACTCTCACAGTGGGAGAAGGGGAAAACAAGCGTATTGTGGTCTTCTCTTCCAAGCAGAAAGAAAGCGAAATCAGAAAACAGAGTAATCCCAATCAATCCGGAGATGACAAAGGCGCCAGACCTCAGCGTTCCCGCAGGCCTCAGAAACCTTCCAGCAATAAATATACACCCAAACAGGAACAGACCCAAGGCAAACCGGAGGCGAAACCAGAACGTAAACCTCGCCCGCAGCGCCGTCCCCGCACCAACCCCAGATCAAATAAGAGACAGACTCAGCCCGGTGATAAAGATACATAAAGTCCACGCTGGCCACTATTGGTCAGACGGTGGAGCTTTTTTGGGCGTGCTGCCGTATGCGATCTGGGGAGATAAAATCCAGACAGATGAGAAGCACCGTAAAAGGTTGGACCTGAATCTCGCCTTGATCCTAAGCGGTGAGCGTCGCATTCTGATTGACACAGGTACAGGGAACCGTCTTAGTGACAAAGAACAGAAGATTTACCTGCCCAGTGAATTTGCCCTGCCCGCTGCTTTGGCCGAGCTGGGCTACCGGGATAAAGACATCACCGATGTGATTATGACGCATCTGCATTTTGACCATGCCGGTGGCATTGTTACGAG
>CAXZAB010000029.1:0-14968 GCA_964293715.1 uncultured bacterium
TGCGGGTGCCTGGCCTTAAAAGACCAGGAAATCGTCTTGTGCCGGATGGATGCTGTGTGGCGTGGGGGTTAAAAACCCCCACCTTTCGTCTTTTAAGGCAATGGACGCTTGATGGCGTGGAGGTGACCTTCATGATCTGCGTTACATTTGTTCATAGAGCTGCGGGTGCCTGGCCTTAAAAGGCCAGGAAATCGTCTTGTGCCAGATGGATGCTGGGTGATGTGGGGGTTAAAAACCCCCACCTTTCGTCTTTCAAGGCGATGGATGCTTGGTGGTGTGGAGGTTAAAAACCCCAAATAGAATAAACACGGTAGCATATTCATAGTAAAGCAGTTAAACTTGCTGTCCGTACATTGCGTAATTCGTCATCAGACTACCTATCATCTTTAAGTACAGATACTAAGCTGTTTTCATATTTTGAAATATTTCTCCGGGCTGCTCACGGCCTTTTAGACAAACAACGGTATGACTATACTTTCTATATCAAACATCGAAGCATGATAAAACGAACTTGATTTTGCAAGCAAAATTTTGGGGCAAACACCAAAGCTGCGGAACAACTGCAAAAAAAAGCTTGACCTATTATTAGCATACTTACATATGGCTATGTGAGTAAAAGAATTAATATAGTAATGAAGAAGAAAAATCTCAGCAAGATAGAAAAGCGGTAAAAAAAGCAGCAATCAGAAAAACAAACAGTTGTGTGAAAACAGAGCCCTGAGCACAGATGCTTCTGGCGCAGAGCCTTTACTGAAACAAACAAAAACTTAAGAAAAAGTATAAATCATAAGACAAGATTCTAAAGCCTAAAGACGAAAGCAAGGAGACTTGATGACCAAAGAGTATCGCTTTAAGGGAATAAACCCGGAAGCCAAGCTGGTGCAAGGCACTTTCCTGGCAGCGAACAAGAAGGCGGCAAAACAGCAACTCGCCAAAGTGGAGCTTCGTTACAAACTGAAGATTCAATCCTTTGAGAGAAAGCGGGATTGGCTGTACAAGGTTTTTATTCCCGGCAAGAAAGCGGTATCCGGCCGGCAAGCTGCTTACTCCAAAGAAGAGGTGGCAAATGCTTTGCGCAGGATGGGGCATACTGATTTCAAGATTTCCCCGGTGCTCTTTGATTTACCCTCCAAACCCTCCCTTCCGGACATTATGATGTTTATCAGGCTTTCTGCCACCATGCTGAAGGATAAGATGAGTTTTGGCAAGATCCTGGAGATGTTGGCGGAAGAGCAGCCAAACCGGGGGTTCCGCGACGCTTTGCAGCAGATCGAGAGTCAGCTCAAGGCAGGCGCCGAAGGGCGGGAAGTCTTTATGCGCTTTGAGCATATCTTTGGTAAATTCCCTGCCTATATGCTGGGCCTGGCCACCCGCAGCGGTAATATGGCGGAGGTTTTTGAGGCCACAGCAAAATTTATCGAGCGTGATATGGAAATCAAGAGAAACATCAAAAAAGCCTTGATCTCTCCGATGTTTGCACTTTTAGCTACGATCGGCGCGATGATTTTCTATATCATAAAAATCTTCCCGGCCACGGCTCAGCTCTTTTTGAAGTACGACATGCCCTTGCCCCCGCTTACCAAAATGACCCTGGAGGCCAGCGATTGGCTGGGCGCGTATTGGTGGGTCTTGCTATTGGCATTCGCCATACCTGTATTCATCATCTGGCGCTGGTGGGCAACTCCCAAGGGCAGCGTCTGGCGGGATAAACGCCTGGTAAAACTGCCGATCATAGGCCATTTGTTGCACAAATCCTCGATTGAGATTTATTTCAGAGTCTTTGGTACCATCTATGGCGGTGCGGGAGATAATATCGAAACCATCAAGACTGCGGCTGAGGCTTGTAGAAACGCCTGGATGGAGCAGCAAATAAAGCAGGTGACCATTCCTCTGATGCTCAAAGAAGGCATGGGCTTTGTGGAGGCGATGACCGAAGCGGGAATCTTTACCAAAACAGCGCTTATGCGTATCAGGACAGGGCAGGAAACCGGAACCATCCTGCAATCCGCCCAGCAGATCGCCACTTTTTATGAAGCCGAAACTACCTATAAAATGAATAACCTGGTGGAGTATATCCAGACCATAATAAGTCTGGTGGTAGCAATAGCCATCACCTTCCTTACCGTGGTCTCGGCAGAAATTGCCACAATTTCACCGCCAACGATGTGAGAGGATGAGAAAAAACGATGCTAAGCAATAAATTCGCTCAATACCTGGTTAAAAATGAATTCCTCCCCGCGGAAACCATGCAAAAAGCTGAGCAGAAGATGAAAGAATATGGCGGCGTCTCAGCCGGCGCTCTGGCCCGCGTTCTGGAAATAGAATTTGGCGCCCCGCATGATCTGGTCTATGAAGCTCTTGCCCTCCATTACGCTTTCCCGGTGTATAAAAAAAGTATAGAAGAGATTTCGGACAGACAATTGGACGCCTGCAAAAGCGTGCTGGACAGTATGCGGCGCGATAGCGATGAGGATTTTAAACGTAAACTGCTCTTTCATAAAATCGTACCTTTTGGCCTGGTAAGGGGAAACCGTGATGCCCTCAAAGTGCTGACCTCAGATCCTACAAACCAGGTGATTCAGGATATCACAGCCCGCACTCAATTTAAGCGTCTGGAGATATTCTGGTCACCGCTGAAGACCATTGAAGACATCATCGAGCGCGTGGCTCCGCAAAAAAATGAGTTTCTACAACTTCTGGAAGAAGCCGGCCAGGTACTGGGCGACCTTCAGCAAGATGATATTCTGGAGCTGGACGAGCAAGAGCTGGATGATGAGATCAATAAGAGCCTTTTGGTGAATCTCTTTGAAGGCGCTCTCATCGAGGCTGTGCGCAAAGACGCCAGCGATATTCACATCATCCCCAGCGGGAAAAGTACCGTGGACGTTTACTTCAGGCTGGATGGCAAATTGCAGCTCTGGCTGCGGCAGGAAAATACCCCCCCGGAAGCCTTGATTGCGGTGGTGAAAGACCGCTCCACCAATGTGGACCGTTTTGAAAGAGACACTGCCCAGGATGGCTTTGCCCAACGGCTGGTGGATGATCATCTGATCCGTTTCCGGATCTCGATACTGCCCATAGTATCTCAAGAATATGAGCGCCGCTTTGAAAGTGTGGTGATCCGCGTGATCGATGACCGCAAGGTGATCACGGATTTTCGTAAGCTCGGGTTTCAGGCGCAGGCGGAGCAAGAACTTATGAAGTCCATCAATACCTCCAAAGGCATTGTGATCTTAACAGGCCCCACCGGCAGCGGAAAATCCACCACCCTGCTGGCAGCTCTGCACCATGTGATCCACCCCGGAGTGAATGTGCTCACCTGCGAAGATCCGGTGGAATATGTGATCCGCGGCGCCAGACAGCTCAAAATCGGGCACAAAATGAGCTTTGAACAGGCGGTGCGCTCGATCTTGCGGCACGATCCTGATATCGTGATGGTGGGAGAAATCCGGGACAAAACCACTGCCGAAACTGCGGTGAAACTGGCCAATACAGGTCACCTCACCTTCAGCACCCTGCATACCAATGACGCCCCCTCTGCCATCACCCGTTTATACAAAATGGGCATCGAGACCTTCCTTTTGGCTTACTCCATCAATATCATCATCGCTCAACGCCTGGTGCGCAAGCTCTGCGTACATTGCCGCAGACCGCTCTCCAAAGAAAGTTGGGAAGCAGCCAGGCAGATCGGCATCACCCAGGAAGAATTGGAAAAAGGGCTGATCTTCGAGCCTGTGGGTTGCCCCAAATGTCGCAATGGCTACAAAGGCCGGACCAGCGTGGCCGAAGCCTTGTATTTCTATCCTGAAATCCGCGCCGAAATCATGAAATCCGTGAGTGAGATCGATGAAGAACGCATCCGTGAAATCGCTGAAAGCAAGGGAATGCTCTCCATGCGAGAAAGTGGGCTGGAACGTATGCGGGAAGGGCTTACGGACCTTAGCGAAGTGCTGTATGTAACAGCGGAGGATTAGTAATGAATATGATGGAAATGGTGCTCGCCCTCCTTGCCGTGGTGTTCTTTACTTCGGTGGCAGCAAATTATAACCGGCATCTTATGGATCAAAATGAGTATGTAATCGCCGCCACTTTACATGTGCAGGCGACTCAGCTCTGCCACTCTGTCTTGGACGAAGTAGATGCCAAGCTCTTTAGTAACAGCATCGCCTATGACGAAATCATAGAAAAATACGATGGCAAGACCCGGGAGATAGATTTGCAATTCCCGGGCGATAAATATAATATTAGTATTGAGGCTGTGCTCTGTGACTCATTAGGTAATGATGAATATGCCGCAGATGACCCCCTCGCCAAAAACCGTTTGGTCAAAGTAGAGGCAAGCACTCCCGGACTACGGGTTCCGGTGAAAATGCAACGCATCTATACAAAAATCCACTACTATAAATAAATGAATATTATAATAGATCTCATTGGTGCGGCGATCATTGCCAGTGTGCTAATTCTGATGATGGTCACATTTCAATTTCAACTTTACGAAACCTCTGATCGCATGTTTTATACCATGAACATGACCGATCATATGGAAAAGACCGCTACCCGGCTCAACAATATCATAGCTTTGGCAGGGATAGGAATCGAGCCGGAAGAAATTGTGAAACATGCCCGCGAAAATGAGCTGGTATTCAGGACCTACTGGAATTTTTTGACCGATACGAAAGATGCTGACGAACATACGCTGAGCATTAAACTTGCAGATGCACCCAATCCCTTTGGCACCCAAGTCTTGATTGCGCAAGATGACGTGATCTTGCAGGATCTGGGAAATATCTTTTGGGTCAATGAGCTTAATTTTCGCTATTACGACATCGACGACAAGCTCACCGATGACGAGGAAGATATAATGGCAGCAGAATTGAGAATTTCATTTTTCCGTGATGCTCCCCGTGGGAGCTCAAGAGACATTGAAACAAAACTGCAATTCAAGTGTTTTTTTATGAACGCCTATATGCAGACAGGAAATCCACTTTAGGAGGAAACCATGGGACGAACAATGCTGATCGTAGTTCTTTTGATGGGTACTATCTATGCTGGGATTGTGGGTGGACTACAGCGCCGGATGTTGCAATTGCCGGAGATTGTCACCCGGAACATCATCACCAAACAGGCAGAAAATGTTTCTGATTATGCTCTGCGTCTGGCTATTCGGGATGGCAACTATTTGCGCAGCACACTAATGGCTGAGACCGAGCCCAACTCTATGGCCTTTGTTTACACCCCAGACCCTGAGTATCGCATACAAAATTCGAAGATTGACCGTATTGAGTATGTGTTTCAAGGCACGACCGGATCCGGTAATCATCTAAAAAAACGGTTTTTAGCGACCAGCTATGTGACCAGTGAATTGATGGGACATCAGGTTACCCACCAGGCTAAAGTAGCTTTTGAACTTTTTGCGGTAACGGCTTTTGACGGTAACATATACCACAACAGTTATACGATGGACGGAAAGCCCTGGCATAGGGATATGCTTTATGATAAGAGTGGCAACAATTACCATGCGTATCGGGTACACTCGAACTTAAACTCAGGTAACAAAAATGGGGCAAAAGGCAATTATGCTATATTTGGCAAACGGGGTCAGGGAAGATACCCTGATGGAACTGGCCCTGATGATGTCGGACGGCCCCCGGGTGGGGGTGCCCATGTGGGAGGAGATCTTAGGCCAACTTATCTGTATTTTGATGATGACACAAAACCGGTACAGGTGGAGCAGACCTGCACTTTATCTGCCTGGGTCAGATTAGCCAACGATGCAGGCGATGAAATGGTTCTATTGTGGCTACCTCCAGACATTGAAGATCCTGACTATGAGGGTATCTATAAAGATACAGATGATCCTGTTGAAATTAAGGTCTTCAACCAGAGACCTACAGCAGCAATTAAGTATATCAAACCTAACATTGTGTTTATCGCAAACACAGTCAAGGGAGAAGAACTGCGGATAACTCATCCTTTCTGCTTAACACACGGTTTTGATAAATTGGATGATGCAATCTGGCATCATTTTTACCTGACCTACGATAATGGCATATTGAAAGGCTATGTAGATGGAGATTTGGTGGGGACAGAGACTGCGGAAAACTATCCTGTGGAATTGATCGTAAATAAGGGATTTTACATTGGCAGAGAGCATCCTGCCTCTGGATGGGCACACAACATTAAAGGACACCTGGATGAGGTCGGCTTTAGCCCCTATGTCCTTAGTACAAATCTAGACGATCTCTCTCATTATTACACATCTATAGCTACACCAGCCAAGATATTATATTTCAGGGACTAAAACATATGATTTACACAACAGCCGCCGCACTCTCAAGCCTGCCCATGGTAGCAGACTACAACCTTTTGATATTATTTGCGGTTCTCGTTTTTATTGCCGCTTTGGTAATCCTCTTTTGCCTGCAGAAATTCAAAACACAAAAGCAGCAGATTTTGCTTTTACGCGAACAGCTTGTAAAGCAAGAGAAAAAAATCGCCGGGCTCCAGGACTTGGAAGCTCTGGCCCCCGAGCTCAAGAAGATTGCCCGTCTGGATCACGATATCAACACTCCTTTGTGCGCAATCACAATGTCTGTGGGCCGGGCTCAGAAAATCGCCGGGCAGCAGAATGATGAAGTTTTGCAAGACAACGTCCGGGACATCTTAAATGCTGTAAGCAGGATAGGAGAGCTCATGCAGGCAGTGCTGGTTTTAAAGAAACATCCGCTCATTGCGAATGCTGACAAAAGACCGACCGTCAATGCAGGTAGGGAGTAAATATAATGAACAAATACAGGATCTTAGTGGTAGACGACGAACAGAATATCAGAGATATTTTTCAGACTTTTTTACGGGATATGGGATACGAAGTAAGCACCGCTATAGACGGTTTGGACGCTTTGGACAAGATAGCGGTGAATACATTTGATCTGTATATCGTGGATATTTATATGCCCAGGATGGGTGGATTGGAGCTGATCTCACGCCTCAAAGAGATTCAGCCTGCAGCGGTGATCATCGTAACCACCGGATATTCCGGTTTGGATGTGGATTTTCGCACCATCCGTCAATCCGCCTTTATGTATCTGGCCAAGCCCATACAGCCGGATGAATTGGTCCGGGCAGTGGAAGCCGGGCTGGCCCAAAAACAGGGAATAAAACCGGATAAACCCGCCCTGGGGATAGAAGATCAGCCGGAAAGCGACAAACAACCGGAGCTGCTCCTCTTGCGGGGATTCAGCACAGATCAAGTCCTGCACTTCAAAAACATGGGCAAGGTGAAAGAATACAAAGCCGGAGATTACATCCCCATGGAGAAAGAAGATGGCTCCATGATCTTTGTAGAGCGGGGATATCTGAATGTATATTACAATACCGACCTGGTGGACAGCCTCAAAGCCGGCGACATCTGGGGTGAGGAAACTTTTATAAATCCTGCAGCGCTATTTACCTCTCTAAAAGCCCATAGCAACGCCACAATCCGGTACTTCACCCGTAAACGGCTGATCGAATTCTTTACCTATAACGACAAAGGCCTTACCGATCGCTTTATGATCAATATGGTGCAATGTATGAATGTGAAATGGCGGCGCAGCATTGTGAGGCTGGGGCTGCTGAGCCGAAACAACATAGCCGACGATCTGAGGCAGGACTATTAGTATGAGATTAAGTTTTTCCGAAGCCCTGAGCCGGGAAATCCCTGAAACCTATCGTGGTGTAGAACGCTGTGAAATCATCAGCCAATGGCTCTCCCACCATACCGAGCAGGAAATTGAAAGCCGGGAGATCCTTCAATACATCCTGCTTAAAGCCCGTGAAAGGGAAGCTTCTGATGTGGATCTGGGAGCCTCAAGTTGCAAGGGCAAAATCTGGATGCGGGTCTTTGGCAACAAAAGCCCGGCGGAGGATTTGGGAGAATTTTCATTGATAGATACTAATGCCATCATCCTCTCCTGCCTTTCGCCTACCCAAAGGCAGCGCCTGTTTTTGCAAAAAAGTCTGGACTTCCCGCTGGCTTTTCAAGTTGATGGCCATGAAGTCCGGTTTCGCGGAACCACGTTTTTTGACCAAAATGATTTGGGGGCAAACTTCCGCAGAATCAATGATACCATAATGCAGGTAGAAGAACTGGGCATTCCGGAAGTGGTGGCAAATCGCATGAACCTCAAATATGAGAAAACGGGACTGGTTTTGGTAACCGGCATTACCGGCAGTGGTAAGACCACCACCTTAAACGCTCTTTTGGATATGAATAACCGTGATAATGCCGGACATATCGTCTCTATCGATTCCCCCATCGAATATGTGCATCATTCCAAAAAGTGTCTGGTGCGCCATCGCGAGGTGGGTGTGGACGTCTTAAGCTTTGAACATGGCGCCATAGAAGCTCTGCGGCAAGATCCGGATATCATAGTGGTGGGCGAAATGCGGGACCCTCAGACCATCGCCACCGTGCTGGAAATCACCGATAGCGGACACAAAGCTTTCACCACCCTGCACACCAGCTCTGCAATTGACAGCATTCACAGGATCATAGCAGAATTTCCTCCAGACTCGCAAGAACGGGTGCGCAACCGTTTGGCCGACGTACTTACGGTGTGTATGAGTCAAAAGCTGGTGCCTACGGTGAATGGCAAACTCGTAATGGCCAAAGAGATTCTCTCTGTGGACCATAGCGTGCAAGCTGCCATCCGCAATAAAAACATCGGAGAAATCTACCAAATGATGGTGGAAGGCCGAAGAACAGGAATGTGTACTCTGGAACAAGATTTGAAAGTGCTTTATAAAAAAGGCGTAATTACCCAGCAAAGTGCAATGAACTTTGCCAATAACAAAAAACGTATGCAGCAGCTTCTGACCGTGCTGTAAATCAAATAGGATTACTCAATGAAAAAAGCCCCCAAAGAAGTATTTGGAATCTATCAAGACGGACAAATTATCCGTATGGTTCATCTGCGCAAAGATGGTGCAGAAACCTTTCTCCTGGCCGTAGAGAGCCTCAGCCTGGACAGTGATTGGTACAAGGGAGATCAGGCCATGGGCACAGTGGCCGAAGCCGGATTTGTGCCGGTGGAAGACTCATATCTGGATGCCAACGATCTGGATCTGGGTATGGATATCTCTATCTCCCTGGATTCCAGTGAGGAGATGGATTCGCTACATGACAGCTCAAGATTTAGCGGGACCCCCATGGAGATCAGCCCCACCACCAAGATGTATGCAAAATTCCCTATGGCCAGGGGAGTGATCGCGCTAAACGTGCACGAAGAACATATCCAAAAGGACGAGCCCGGACTGGTCAGCAAAAAAGAGCTCAAGACTTTTCGCAAGAATGTGCTCACCCGTAACCAGATCAAGGCCGGACAGTGGCATTCCTGTGTGGTGGATGATGCAGGTGAGAGCAGGCACTGGCTGCATACGGGGCCGAACCTGCTGCTGGACTCTCTGCAAGAATATGCCAAAGAATCCAGAAGCAAGCTCTACTATCAGCTTGCCGACGCCAATGATCTGGCGCTCACGGATTATTACCGGTACACGGAAAACTTTGAGAATTCAGGAATACGTCTTTTTGCCTATCTGGGCCAGGAATACCGCAAGATTTTCGTCTTTGATAATGGAGAGTGGATCGATACCCTGCCCATCCATATTTCTCAGGATTATCCTGAGGCTGATGTAGCCTTTTCCAAGATCGCTCTGGCCCTGGACAGCGCTCAGGTGAGCGAGGTGCAAAGCATCGTGCTGGCGGGTGATCTGGCAAATCAGCAATTGGCAGACTACATCAATTCCCAAAACGTATCCCTGAATGCCAAGCTGCTGAGCTTCCCTCATCTCACTGTGGCTCAAAGCCACGAAGGTTTGGAAAGTGAGGACCAGGCGCTCACCCCTTATGCTTTGGCTCTGGCTTTGGCTTACAAGGCGCTGCATTGGGAGAATCCGGTATTCAGCAAGTGCAATTTCCTGCCCCATAAGGTGCTGGACAATCAGAAAGAGCTGAGGGTGGTGTGGCACGGCTTTATCGTGCTCTCCCTGATCTTTGCCCTGGTGCTGTATACCACTATAAGTTTCCTGGGCAAACAGCAAAAGCTGCGTCAGATCCGGCAGGACAATACAGAGCTCACCTTCCAGCTTAACCGGCTGAGGGCAGAAAATGCCATCATCCAAACCTTAACTGCAGATATCAACCTCATCAAACAAAGCCGGGAAAAACTGAGTATCTTACTGAAAGGCAAAAACCGCTGGACCGAGGTCTTTAACCGGATCAATAGCACCTTTGCCCTCTATCCTAAAAGCTGGATTTCAAATATGAAGCAGAATGGGGATCGCCTTTCCATCACAGGCATCACTGCCAGACGAGAACACGTGAGCCGGCTGGCAGAAGGCTTGCCCGATGGGCGCATCAGACGGGTAACCCACTCCAAGATCAAGGACCAGACTGTGTGGAACTTTGAGATGGATTTTGTGCTCCCGGAGGTGGATTGGGAGGAATTCCTCTCCAGCCAGGATGCTGTGAATACAGAAACCGAGCCCACCAGCTCTCGCAGCATAGCCACAGCAAAACCCAGACCGGCACCAGCCGCAGAGACAATTAAGAGCAACGGGTACAAATATGGCCAGTTGCCTGAGATTCTTAAAGCCAACGTCCCCGGCCCTGATGAAGATGAACTGAGGCAGAACAGAGAATTTGCCCGCAGCTTCCAATCCTTTATGGAGGCTGTCCACCAGGGGAATATGCTGGAGTATCGCTTTATCGGCTATGCTATCACCAATAAATATCCCCAGAGCAGCCACCTGTCTCTCACCAGATGGTGGCTGGCCTATAGATTGTATCAGGAAAAAGAATACACTCTGGCCGAAGAATACCTGAATTCCAATCTCTGCCAATATGACCGCTATCATCCCGATAGCCTGCTGCTCAAAGCAAGACTGAGTTATGCGCTCTCAAAACCGGATTATAAGCAGTACTATCAAACCCTGCGCGAAGAATATCCCAGGAGCAAGGCCGCCGCACAAGCAGCGCTTGACCTGAAGTATATCGAAGGAGGAAAGAGATGACGAACTCCTCACGCAATACCCTTGTTCTTATCAGCCTGTTAATCCTGAGTATCATCGGCAGCTTTCTCATGATCAATAACAGCCAGAAAAAGCTGGATCTCAGGCAGCAGGAAAACACTATGCTGAACGGTGAAATCAATAGATTTAGCGCCTTGGTAACAAGCCGGGATTCTCTGGAAACAGAATATGAACGGCTAAAACTCATGGCTACGAAACAAAGTAAGCTGATCCTGCAAAACGATAATCATGAAACTACCTACGACTACCTTTTAAAAGTCCTGCGCTGGCTGGGGAGGGACATTCTCTACGATTTTGCCCTCTCGGGAAAAGTAGAAGACAAAGGCTATAACGAATATGTAATCTCTGGTAGAAGTGATTATATGGATGTAGTGCAATTTACCCGCCTCCTGGAGCATCAAAGAGCCCTGATCACAGTGGAAGATATCTCCCTGGCAGCAGAAAGTGTAGCACGTAGTGACACGGTGAATTTCTCTATGATCCTCAGAACCTACTATACCCATGAAGGCATCTCGCCGGAAAATGTTTCTTACAAAGCGCTGACTCACGGGATGCGGGAATTCCCGCTCTTCAAAGCCAAAATGTGGGAGAATCTGCCCCTGCTGGAAGAAGAGGAATCCCGGATGATAGATGTGGAACTCTGCAACATGATCGGCATCAGCGAGAGCAGGGTCTTCCTGCGCGACGAACGCGGAATAATAAGAATACTCGCCCTGCGCGATAAAGTCTTGTGGGGTTACCTATGGAAAATAGACCACAGAGAAGGCATGGCTATATTTAGATTGAATAAATATGGTTTTGAAGAGAACCATATCTTGAGCATTAGCTATCAAAATGAGGAACGAATAAATGAATAAGTACTACCTGATCCTACTGATACTGACCCTTAGTCTTGGCCTTTTTGCCCAGAGCGAAGGGCTGGAGAGAATTACCTTAAGCGCGGAGATGCGGCTCAACGAAGCAGTGCAGGTCCTGGAACCCCTGTTTCAAAGGGATAGCGGCAAAAAGCTGATCAATATGTCTTCCTATAACGGCCCCATCGGGGTATCTATCAACAGCCTCCCCTATGACAGAGCTTTTATGCTGATCCTGCTACAAAACTCTCTGGTGAAAACCGATGCCGTGGGCTATATTGCCATAGCCAATCCAGACCCTCTCAAGGACGAGACCCGTGAAGGAATGGTCCCCAGCGCCCCTGCAGGCGGAATCGAAGATCCCAAGCAAGAAAAGGAAAAGCTCGATCCCAATGCCATCGATGGTAAGATCCAACAGGCCCCCACCAAGGCCGTGGCCATGCTGGCAGACCGGAGCTTCTTGAAAGCCCTGGGAGTGGATTGGTCCACTGCCTTTAATGGCAAGGTAACCCTCAATGCCGGCTACCAGGGGGCCTCACAGGTAAGCTCTCTGATGACTCTCTCTGCGGAAGGAACCACCGATGTGGGCAGTCATACCATGGATATCAAAACCTTGATCAAGGCTATCGAATCCGACCAAAAGGGCAGCATCATCGCCCAACCCAATATCATGGTGTCCAGCGGCAAAGCCGGGCACATCCAAGTAGGTCAGGACATTTCTATTAAATCTGTAGATGAAGCCGGAAACACCACAGATTCCTTTACTTCTACAGGTGTGATTTTGGATGTAACGCCTACCATCGTGGAAGTGGAAGGTGAGGAATTGATCCATCTGGCCATCAAGATCGAACGCTCCAGCGGAGTCCCCTCAGACATTTCCACCATTATCACCAAGAGCACTTCTTCCACCGATCTTATCCTGTACAATGGTGAAGAGACTGCCATCGCCGGTCTTTTTGATACAGACGAGACCGTGGTGCGGGCCGGAATACCGGTCTTGAAAGATTTGCCCTGGTGGGTCTTTGGCATCCGCTATCTCACCGGCTACGATTCCAAGGAAAAGAAAGAACGGGAACTGATTATGAGCATACAGGCTGAAATAGTGGATAGCGCCTTGGAGCGTCTGCGAAAATCCAGAGCTGTGGAGATGGCTCCCTGAATTAGGCTTCAGGGCGGAGGGTTGGGATGAGGATTTCCAGTAGGTTACTCTTATTATTCATTGTAATCGCTGTGGTTTTTGGCGCTTTTTTCTATATGTTTTACCACATCAAAAATGAGGAAATGCGCGTGTACAGAGAAGCTGATCTGGCTCAACGCCGGATCACCATAGACAGCATTCTGCAGCTCAAATATGATGCGCAGATGGCGCAGGCAGAGGATTACGCCTTTGGTGGCGATGTCTTAAACTGGATGCAAAATCCGGAATCGTACAGAGTCAAAACCAAGCTGCAAAGCATCATCTCAAACCTGGGTTATTCTTTGGTGCAGATTTACGACTCCAGGGGCAACAGCCTCTTCAGTATAGCCGATGAAGGCTATCCCGGATTGGCCTTGCTAAAGCTGGAGCAGGCTCAGATAGATTCCCTGGCCCAGGTGAAAGAAGCCAGCTTCTTTTACGATTTTCATCACCAGATCTTATCCTGCACTGTCTCCAGCATCCACTCCTATGGTGATCTGGAGCGCTCTGGTCCTCCCGCCGGCTATTTCCTCATAGCCCAAGCCTGGGATTACCGTTTTCTCGCCGGATTGGCCAAAGCTCTGAACTACGATATCCGCATCAGCAAAGAAAAACCGGAGCAGACTGAGGATGAAGAACAGTACAATACCAAAATCATCCGTCCCCTGCTGGGGCTGAACCGCGAGACGGTGGCCTGGCTGGTTTTTTACAGCTCAAATCCCTTTTTGATTCAATTGCGCAATCTGGGCAGTCTCATCCTCTTTGGCACTATGGGCTTCATCTTTGTCTTCCTGCTGATGCAGTTTTTCCTGATCCAACAATGGATTGCCACCCCCTTGAGCCTGATCTCGCTGAGCCTGAAACAAAACGTGCCCGACCCCATCCAGGATTTGAAAAAGGGGAGGAATGAATTTGCCGATGTGGCGCTCCTCATTGAACGCTTCTTTGCCCAAAAGGAAGAGCTGGTGGACGAGATCCAACAGCGAATAGAATCTGAGGTGAAACTCAGGGAAATGCAGGAGCAGACGCGCAAGATTCTGCTCACCTCACCGGAGTCCATCATCGTTACAGAGCTGGACGGCACCATTATCGATGTAAATACCGAGACCTTGGATTTGCTGCAGGTTTCCGACCGCGATACCTTCTTGGCCGGCCGTCCCAAAATAGACAATCTGATCAAGAGAACAGAACAGAAACAGATCTTTGAGATCTATCGTGATCTTATAAAAGGCAGCTATGTGCGGAATCGCGAGTTCAATCTCGAAATGAAATCAGGCCAAGGTTTTCCCGGACTTCTCAGCGCCTCTGTGGTACTGGATAACGCTGGCGAACCCAGCCGGTTTATCTTCGTAACCAGAGATATCTCGAAGATCCGCAATCTGGAACAGCAGCTCAGGCAGTCTCAAAAGATGGAATCCATCGGGACATTGGCCGGTGGAATCGCGCATGACTTTAATAATATTATCACCATCATCGCGGGATACATCGCCCTGGCTTCGGGCAAGATAGATCAACCCAAGGCAGCGGATCATGATCTCACTGCAGCAATGCAAGCCTGCCTGCGTGCCAAAAGCCTGATCGGCAAGATTCTCACCTTCAGCCGGCAGACCGAGCAGGATCTGGAAGATCTCTGCCTGAATGAGATCATTGAAGAATCCCTGCCTATGATCAGAGCTCTGCTGCCTTCCAATATCAAGATCGAAACGAGAATCCACAGTGATGCCTGCACCACCGCAGACTATACCGAATTGCAACAGGTCTTGATCAATCTTTCCACCAATGCCTATCATGCCATGCGCCCCGATGGCGGAGTACTGGGTATCGAGCTGGGCGAGACTCACGGGCAAAAGCTCCTGGGGCTGTCTCC
>CAXZAB010000030.1:0-14866 GCA_964293715.1 uncultured bacterium
AAGATCAAAGGTTTTGAGTGGATCCGGCTGATGTATCTGCATCCCGATCACTTTGAGCTGTCTTGGCTGCCGCTGTGGAAAAAATATCCCAAGCTTTTGCCTTATTTTGAGATCCCGATCCAGCATGTGAGCGATAGGATTATTCACGCCATGAACCGGCAGAAGGGCTACGCGGAGCTGAAGGCTCTTTTTACAGCCATCAAAGCCGGGATTCCGCAGGCCGTATTCCGTACTACCCTGATGGTAGGCTATCCATCAGAGACAAGAGCAGACCTGGATCTAATCGATAAATTCCTCTCTGAGGTGGATATCCTGCATGTGGGAGTATTTGGCTATTCTCCTGAGAGCAAGGGAGATGAATGGCATTTTCCCCAAGATTGGGATTGGGACAAGACTAAAGAGCTGGAGCAAGAGCTGGAGAACAAGCTGGAAGAGCAAAAAACCGAAAAGATGGAACAGCTTGTGGGCACCATCCATAGAGGGATGATAGTGGATTATAACCCTGAAATGGAGGCCCTGTGTGCCAGATTATGGTTTCAGGCTCCGGAAATAGATGGTATAGTATATTTAGAAGACCGTCCCAACAGCGATAAGCTCATGGTAGAAATAGAGATAACTGATGCCTTGGGTGATGAACTCTGGGGCATGGTGATAGAAGAAGAGTAAGGAGAAAGATTTATGAAAAAGATAGCTTTGACCGGCATCAAACCTACCGGCATACCTCATATCGGAAATTATCTGGGAGCGATTCAGCCGGCGCTGAAACTGAGCGAGACCTGTGAGGCCCGCTATTTTATCGCCGATTATCATGCGTTGAATGCTACGAAAGATCCCGACGCGATCCGCAGCATGACTCTGGAGGTTGCGGCAGCCTGGCTGGCCTGTGGGCTGGACCCGGACAAAGTGCTGTTTTACCGCCAGAGTGATGTGCCCGAGACTTTTGAATTACTTACCATTCTTCTGGCTTTCACCCCTAAAGGGCTGATGAACAGAGCCCACGCCTACAAGGCTATGCTGCAGATAAATAGTGAATCCGGCAAGGACCCTGATGATGGGGTGAATATGGGGCTGTTTACCTATCCCGTGCTGATGGCGGCAGATATTCTGCTCTTTGATACCGATCTGGTGCCCGTGGGAAACGATCAGTTTCAACACGTGGAAATGGCGGTGGATATAGCCCAAAGCTTCAACCATATCTATGCTACTGATGCTCTGAGATTGCCAGAGCCTCTGGCCCAGCCAGACAGTAAGACTGTGGTGGGGCTGGATGGACGTAAGATGAGTAAGAGTTATGGCAACATCATCCCGCTGTTTGCCCCGGAAAAAAAGCTGCGTAAAACAGTGATGAAGATTGTGACCAATTCTCAAGAGATTGAAGAGCCCAAGGACCCGGATAACTGTAGTGTATTCTCTTTATACAAAAGCTTTGCCACGAAAGATGAGATTGCTGCTCTACGTGCGCGCTACCTTGCCGGAGGTATGGGTTGGGGAGAGGCCAAGCAGGAACTGTTTGTAGCAATGAACCGTGTGCTGGCGCCACATCGCGAGCGGTATGAAGAGCTGAAGCAGAAACCGGATTACATCCATCAGGTGCTGCGGGAAGGTGCTGCCAAAGCGCAGCCTCTGGCAGCAGCCAAGCTTGAGGAACTGCGCAAGATCATCGGAATATCTTAAAGATTCAACGGATGAATTTTAGAAAGGGACGACAATAGAATTCATCGGACTTGCCTGCCGCAAGCAAAGACAAGCTTTGCCTCTTCAGGAGAAAAAGTGCTTGACGTAATGTCTTCACCTATTAAAATTAGCTTTCTGTATTTAAAATTAAATTAAAAACATAATGGAGCGAAAAAATGAGCAGAATACCAAGCCTATTGGATGCCGATCTGGGGGGCAAGATTGTGCTTGTCCGCATGGATCATAACGTAGTGAAGAAAGGCAAAATCAAAGATCCGATGCGTATCGATGCCACTATTCCCACTTTACTTCACATATATAAAAAAGGCGGTATGCCTATTTTGATGTCCCACGTGGGACGTCCTTTTGACAAAAGCACCAAAAAAATACAGATTACCGAGTTTGAGGCAGTGGATGCGATCGTGGATTACATCTCTCAAAAGCTGGAATTGAAGGGCCTCATTCCTGATCTGAAAGCTGAAGACAGCTATGGCATTAGCGATCTTAAGCCCTTGAAAGAGGCAGTGAAAAGCCTCAAAGATGGCGCTTGTGACTTCATTTATCTGCCCAATACCCGCTGGTTCAAGGGCGAGGAAACCAAGGATGAGGCCTCCGATGTCTTTGCCAAAGCCCTGGCCGAATATGCCGATGTCTATATCAACGACGCTTTCGGCAGTTGGCAGCCTCATGCCAGCACCTATAATATCACCAAATTTTTGCCTTCCTATGCCGGGCTCCTGATGCAAAAAGAGCTGAGCAATCTGGATAAGGTCTTTGAGCCCAAGCGTCCTCTGGTGGCGGTGGTTGCAGGCAGTAAATTTGACACTAAGATCGGAGCACTTTCCGCGCTCATCAAGCTTGCCGATCATCTGGTTCTGGGCGGCGTGATTTACAATGCCTATCTTTCTGCCAAATACGGAATTAAGATTACTGGCCTCACCGAAGAGGATGTGCAGGCTGCCCAAAAGTTTATCGACGACAGCGGTGAAAACATCAGCAAGATAGTGGAGCTGCCCTACATCGTGGAATGCGACAGTATGAAAGAGCGCACAGACGACAATTGGGACGTTTATAACATCAGTGACCTGCGCGAATGGGCAGACGATGATGAGATTGGTTATGTACTGGATGTGGCCCCGGAATCCTTTGATTTGCCTGAAATACAGAAAATCTTCTCTGAAGCCGGCAGCATCTTTGTGAATGCCGTGATGGGCTATAGTGCTCTCTTCCCCGAAGGCACGATGGCCATGTACCGTCTGATAGACCAAAACCTTATGGCTCAAAAGCTCTTTGGCGGAGGCGACACCATCCAGGATTTTGGCACCTATCTGCCCGGCATCTTTAGCAAGGCCACAAATAATCCCAAATACTATTTCTTCACCGGAGGCGGAGCTGTATTGACTTCAATCTATAATGGCTCTCCGCTCGGTATGAAACCAGTGCAAGCTCTACTCAAAGAAGATTAAGGAGTTAAGGAAAACGTGAATAATAAAGTGAACTTACGCAAGGATTTTAAGCCGCCCAAATGGGAAGACTGGAAACAGCTCGTAATTGAATCCCTCAAAGGTGCGGACTACGATAAAGCTATGAAGACCAAGACCTATGACGGCATCACCCTGGAGCCCATCTATCGCAGAGAGGATATCCAGGATCTGCCTTTCAGGCAAAGTGAACCGGGCCAGGCTCCATACCTGCGCGGCAATGATCCTCAAAAGAGAATCGACGAAGGCTGGAAGGTGGCTCAGGCTCAGACAGAAGCGGACTTGAAGAAGCTGAACACAGGTCTCAAAGATGAACTGATGCGGGGGCTTTCGATGGTAAATCTGAAGCTCAAGCACGATGATGACGTAGATGGCATCAGGATCAAGAGCGCCAAGGATCTGCAAACAGCTCTGGACGGTATAGACTTGATTGCCGCACCGCTTTTCATTCAGATGGATATGGATGATGATGATATCTTCCCGTTTTTGGATGAATACATCACCGCCCAAGGTTCTTCTGTGCGTGATCTGGAAGGCTGTATAGGCTTTGATCCCACCAGCGAGCTGGCTCGTAAGGGCTATCTGGGCTTGCCTTTGGAAGAGGCGTGGAAGAAGCTGGCCGATGCTGTGATTCAGCGTGCTAACCGGGCTCCGAAATTGCGCTGTTTCATCATAGACGGTACAGTTTATGAAGCAGCAGGTGCAGCATCCTCGCAGGAGCTGGGCTTTGTGCTTTCTACCGCGATAGGATACATTCAAGGAATGATGGCTTCCGGGATGGATATCGATACTGTGGCGCCACTGTTTGCGGTGAAGCTGGCTTTGAGCTCCAATATCTTTATGGAAATTGCCAAAATCAGAGCTTTTCGTCTGCTTTGGGCTGAGATGATCAAAGCCTTTGGTGGCAGTGAAGAATCTCAAAAAGTGTGGATTCACGGCAAAACCGGCAGTTTCAATAAAACTACCTACGATCTTTATGTAAATATGCTGCGCACTACTACCGAGGGTTTTTCGGGCGTGATGGGCGGCGTGGATAGCCTGGAAGTGGAGCCCTTCGATGCTCTGGTCAAAGAAGACAATCCCTTTGCCAGAAGGATGGCGCGCAATCAGCAACTCATCCTGAAAGAAGAAGCTCATTTCTCCAAAGTGGTAGATCCCGCCGGCGGATGCTACTATATCGAAAGTCTCACAGCCCAATTTGCCGAAATAGCCTGGAACCTGATGCAGGATCTGGAAATTGCAGGGGGCATCGTGAGAAGCCTCAGAGCTGGCAAGATTCATGATCTGATCGCCGATGTAGCCCAGGCCAGAATACAGGCCGTGCACAAACGCCGGGATATGGTGGTGGGTGTGAATATCCATGCCAATCTGGCGGACGAAGCTCTGGCTCTGCGTAGTGCCAGCGCTGATGATAGCAAAGCTGAAGTCAGGCTTGACAAAGGCGCTTTGCCCCGCTTAAGAGCAGTGGGCAAGGTGGAAGCCTTAAGAACCCGGATTTCTGCCAAAGCTCCCAAGATCTTTTTCCTGAATATGGGCACTGTGGCTGAATATAAGGCCAGAGCGGATTTTGCCAGTGGATTCTTCCAGATGGGTGGATTCGAAATAGTGGCAGATCAAGCTTTCACCACTGTGGAAGAGGCAGCTCAGGCTGCCCAAGAATCTAAAGCAGAAGCTTTTTGCATCTGTTCTACCGATGCAAAATATGAAAGTCTCGTAGGCCCTTTATGCAAAATGATTCAGCCCACGGTAATGATTCTGGCCGGATATCCTGCCGATAAAGTTCAGCAGTACAAAGCCGATGGAATCGATATCTTCATCCATATCCGTGCCAATGCCTATGACACTCTAAAAGAACTTGCCGAAAGCCTGGAGGTGCTATAATGAATCCTGATTTCACAAAACTAAAACCAAACTTTCATGCTGACTCACTAAAAGGTGATGGCGAAAGAAGCGATATAAACAAGATTTGGCAGACTAACGAACAAATTGCCGTGAAACCTATCTACCGGGAAGAAGACCTAAAGAGTCTGGAACATCTGGACTATCTGAGCGGGATCGCTCCCTATCTCAGAGGTCCTTACGCCAGCATGTATGTGCAGCGGCCCTGGACCATCAGGCAATATGCCGGTTTTTCCACAGCAGAGGAAACTAATGCCTTCTACCGCAGAAACCTGGCCATGGGGCAGAAGGGCCTTTCCGTAGCTTTTGACCTGGCTACTCACCGGGGCTATGATTCAGATCATCCCAGAGTCTTGGGCGACGTAGGTAAAGCAGGTGTGGCAGTAGATTCCATCCTGGATATGAAGATTCTCTTTGATCAGATTCCTCTGGATAAAATGAGCGTTTCCATGACCATGAACGGTGCTGTGATTCCCATCATGGCCTTTTATATCGTGGCTGCGGAAGAGCAGGGTGTGAAGCCCGAAATGCTCAACGGCACCATCCAGAATGACATCCTCAAAGAATATATGGTGCGCAATACCTATATCTATCCTCCCGAAGCGTCCATGCGCCTGATAGCCGATATCTTTAGATACACCTCAAAGCATATGCCGAGATTCAATAACATCAGTATCTCCGGTTATCATATGCACGAAGCCGGAGCCACGGCAGATCTGGAAATGGCCTATACTCTGGCAGACGGTCTGGAATATGCCCGCACGGGTATTGCCGCAGGCATTGATATCGATGACTTTGCCCCCCGTCTTTCTTTCTTTTGGGCGGAAGGTTTGAACTATTTTATGGAGATCGCCAAGCTGCGCAGCGCCAGAATGCTGTGGGCCAAGATCATCAAAGGCTTAAACGCCAAGAACCCCAAATCTATGGCTCTAAGGACTCACTCGCAGACTTCGGGCTGGAGTCTGACCGAGCAGGATCCTTACAACAACGTGCCCAGGACTTGCCTCGAAGCCCTGGCTGCCGTAATGGGACACACCCAGAGCCTGCATACCAATTCTCTGGATGAAGCCATTGCTTTGCCTACCGATTTCTCGGCCAGAATAGCCAGAAACACGCAGCTCTTTTTGCAGCATGAGACCGGAATCTGCAGGGTGATCGATCCCTGGGCCGGTTCATATTATGTAGAAAGCCTCACGCATGATCTCATGCAAAGAGCCTGGGATCACATCATGGAGGTGGAAGAACTGGGCGGAATGGCCAAAGCGATTCAGACCGGCTTGCCCAAAATGCGCATTGAAGAAGCTTCTGCCAGACGTCAGGCCAAGATCGACAGCAAGGCAGACACCATAGTAGGTGTGAATAAATACCGATTGGACAAAGAAGATCCCATCGAAACTTTGGAAGTGGATAACACCGCGGTACGCACAGCTCAGCTGGCGCGCCTGAAACTCTTGAAAAGCAGTAGAGATGAGAAGAAGACCCAGGCCACTCTGGCAGCGATTACCAAAGCTGCGGAGTCTGGAGAAGGCAACCTTATGGAGCTTTCTATCGACGCCGCCCGGGCCAGAGCTTCTTTGGGCGAGATTTCTGATGCCATGGAAAAAGCCTTTGGCCGGCATCAAGCCAAGATTCAACTGATTAGTAACGTTTATAGCAGTGAGTATGCCAATATGGATGAAATCGATAAAGTAAGAGCCCTGACCGATAAATTTGCCGAACAGGAAGGCCGCCGTCCCCGTATTTTGATAGCCAAAATGGGGCAGGATGGACACGATCGCGGAGCCAAAGTAGTGGCTACAGCTTTTGCTGACATGGGTTTTGATGTGGATATGGGGCCCTTGTTTCAGACTCCAGAAGAGACCGCCCGTCAGGCCGTGGAAAACGATGTGCACGTCATTGGCATGAGTTCTTTGGCTGCCGGACACAAGACTCTCTTGCCGCAGCTGATGCAGGAACTGGCCAAGCTGGACCGGGAAGATATCATGGTAACCGTGGGTGGTGTGGTTCCGCAAGCGGACTATGATTTTCTCTATGAGAATGGAGCTTCTGCGATCTTTGGTCCTGGCACACATCTACCTACAGCAGCCACCAAGATGATCGAGCAACTACTGAAAGATAATGAATAGACGCAAACCGGAATGGACACCGGATGATGCCGGAGCCGAATTTGCCTCCTCTGTGGTTTCGTCAAAGAAACCCACGCGAAGCCCTTTCCGGCGAAAAAAAGGCAGAGCCATAGACTTGGACGCTCTGGAAAAGGGCGTAAAAGAGGGAAACCGTACCCATATTTCCAGGGCCATCACGCTGGTGGAAAGCAATTCCGAAAAACATTTCGCCGCCGCGCAGGAGCTCCTTACGAGGCTCCTGCCCGCTGCGGGGAATTCTGTGCGTGTGGGCATCACAGGTGTGCCGGGAGTGGGGAAGAGCAGCTTCATCGAGCTTTTTGGCATGCATTTGATCCAGCAAGGCAAGAAGGTTGCCGTTCTGGCGATAGACCCTTCTTCCACCCTGTCCCGGGGTAGTATTCTGGGTGATAAAACCAGGATGGAAAAGCTCTCCGCTCATGAGATGAGTTTCATTCGCCCTTCACCTTCCTCCGGAGTATTGGGAGGAGTGGCCCGAAAGACCAAAGAGAGCATCATCATCTGTGAAGCGGCAGGCTATGATGTAATTCTGATCGAAACCGTGGGGGTGGGCCAATCTGAAACCACGGTTCGCTCTATGGTAGATTTCTTTTTACTGATGCAGATCACCGGGGCCGGAGACGAGCTGCAAGGTATGAAAAAAGGCATCATGGAGCTTGCAGATCTGATCGTGGTGAACAAAGCGGATGGCGATAATATCGTACGTGCGCAGGCAGCTGCCAGAGAGTATAACAATGCTCTGCACTACATCCGTCATGCCACTCAAAACTGGGATACCAAGGCCATGACCTGTTCTTCAAAGACCGGTGAGGGAATCCCCAAAGTCTGGGAGATAATCAATGATTTCACCAGGCAAACCCAGGACAATGACAGCTTTGCACAACGCCGCCTGGATCAGACTGCGCATTGGTTTGAAGAGCTCCTTTCGGAAGCCGTGCTCAATCGCTTTTATAAAAGCAGTAAAGTCATGGGCAGGCTCCCGGAACTTAAACAAAGCGTCAAAGAGGGGAAAATACCCGTTGCTTATGCGGTCTCTATCTTGCTGGAAGACCTCGACTTAGACATTTAGTAGAAATATATCAACAGCCATTTGCCAATTAACCCGTTATTTTCATTGCCAGCCTGGTACAATATATATTTATTGTCATTGAACTACGAGCTACCTCAAGACGTATTTCTTGTTTAGCCTGGTTGACATCTGCAATGTGTTACTATCATTGAAGATACTGGAGCTGCGAAAGCAAATTAAAGCTTAGATTGCACAGGTGAGAATATGAATTTATTTAAACTCATTCGGGTGGCGGGAATATTTGTTTTATGTATGGGAATCTTGAGTTCGTGCAAGGGGCGCGGCTCGGATGGGGGAGATACGTCTTCGGATCCGGGTGTTCCCTTGGAGGATGGTTTTGTCATCCGCTATTGCCCAAAATGGCAGCCTCAGGCTCAATTCGCCGGAATATATATGGCTATCAAAAAAGGTTTTTATGCCCAATATGGTTTGGATGTGAAAATACAAGATCAGATCAAAGCGGACGATTCTCTAAATAATTTAGCAAACGGCTCTGTGGATATTATTAATGTTGATCTAATGGCGGCTATTGATGCCAATCGAGAGCAAACCGAACTTGTGAATATCGGACAGATCTCTCAGAGAAACACAATTTTATTGGTAGCTAAAAAGTCCAAGAAGATGAATAGTCTCGCCGACTTCGAAGGCAAGAGGCTGGGAATTTGGCGTAATAGTTCCAATTTTTTAACCAAAGCTTTTCTCAAGAAGAACAATATATCCATGCAGCTGGTGCCCATTGATTGGTCTATCAATCTCTTCTGCCAGGGGGCTGTGGATGTGATCAATGCCATGACTTACAACGAATATCACCAAATGCTGCAGTCCGGTTTGAAAGAGGAAGATCTCTTTATCACTAATCTGCACGAAGTAGGCTATAATATACCGGATGAAGGTCTTTATGTGAAACCTGAGTTTTACCAAAAGCATCCTAAGGAGTGCAAGGCTTTTATGCAGGCCACCAAGGATGGCTGGTTATATGCCTTTAGCCATCCCGAAGAAACTGTGGATGTGGTAATGGCTGAAATGCGCAAAGCCAAAATCCGGGCAAACCGGGCTCATCAGCTGTGGATGTTGCAAGAGATGAAGGAAGTTGTGATGCCTTCTGCCGCAGAAATAGGCATTCTCAAACGAGAAGATTTTCAAAGAGCTTTAAATCTGCTTAAGCAAGAACTTGATTTCCCAAGGGACATATCCTTTGAGGAATTCTGCCCCAATGACTCAGAATAAAGTAAGCAAGACCCTGGCTCATCAGCTGATATCGTTTGTTTTAACGTTCATGCTGATCATTTTCGTGATCTCCATATTGGCTACCAGGATGATATATTCCAAAGTCATGCTGGATATTCAGCTTGCCAATATGCAGCATCTGGTACATGAGCGGATCTATCTGATCGATGGCATACTGTCCAAAGTTGAATCTTTAGCCAAGATGGCAAGGTCTGCGACCACTGATTATAATTTGAGTGATGCCCAGAAAGAAACCATGCTGAGGACTTTGCTTCTGGACAATCCGCAAATTCACTCTTTATGTATTGCGGATCAAGCCTTTAAAGGTGTACAACCTAAGGTGATGTACACTGTGCACCACCGTTTCTCACAACGCAATATTGAGGGACTGGACTACCGTTATCAGGATTGGTTTCAGATTCCTCACAATACCGGCAAACCATATTGGACAGAACCCTGGGTAGATACCGATGGCAAGGGTGAGATGGTGGTTTCCTACTCTATGCCTTTGTACGACAGAGGTGAAATCACGGGATTATTGCGTTTTGATATCGAGTTAAAATATCTGCAGGAGCTCACCACCAGTCCCGATCATTTCAAAATAAGCACCAGTTTTCTGGTCTCAGGCACCGGCACTTTGGTGGCGCATCCGGATCTGGATTTGGTGATGAATCAAAGCCTGTTCAGCCTGGCTCAGGAATATGGTGAGTCTTCATTATCCCGTTTGGGTGAAGCCATGATTGCCGGTGAAAAGGGTTTCATCAAAATCAGGGGGAAATCTTCCTTCAAAAACTCCTGGATATATTATCAGAACATTATGAGCAACCACTGGTCTGTGGGTGTAGCTATCAAAGAATCCGTGCTGATGGAAGAGGTGAATTTGGTTCTCTTAATCCAAACCTTGACTTCAATTTTTATCTTCCTGCTGGTGGGAATAGTGATCTATGCCAGGGCTATCAACGTTTCCAGACCCCTAAAGAAGCTGGCAAAAGCCGCAGATAGTATCGGAGCGGGAAATTTTGACGCAGAGATTCCTTTGTCTGACAAGAGTCAGGAGATTGTTACACTGTCTCAATCCCTTAAAGCCATGCAACAATCTCTGAAAGAATACATTCAAAATCTCAGGATAACCACCGAAGAGAAAGATCAGATCCGCGGTGATGTGATTTATGCCAGTGAGATTCAAACGAAACTGGTTCCCAATAACGCTGAACATCCTTTGGGGATCAAAGAGCTCAGGGCTTATGGCATCCTGGAACCCGCCGGTGACATCGGGGGCGATCTCTATGATTATTTTATGATTGATGAAGATCATTTCTGTTTTGTGATTGCGGATGTCTTGGGCAAGGGCATCGTGGCGGCGATGGCTATGACTATGGTCTCCACCCTTTTGCTCTCAATTGCTCCCTATTATAAGAGCAGCAAAGAGCTGTTGGGAAAACTCAATGAATTCCTCTCCCGCAATAATATCGAATCCAATTTTGTGACCGCGCTCTTGGGCATCATCCAGCTTTCCACCGGAGAAATGGAGTACTCAAATTGCGGACATTTGCCGCTTTACGTCAGAAAAATGGACCGCAGCTTCGTAAAGTATGGGCACACTCATTCCACTGCTCTGGGGGTGTTTGAGAATCTGGATATTGGCTGCGACACTATTCAACTGAATACCGGTGATGAAATTATTCTGTTTACGGACGGCATTACCGAAGCCATGAACGTGAAGGAAGAATTTTTGGGCTTAAAAGGACTGGAAGAAATCCTGGCCAGCCTGCCCATGCCGGATCCGGAAAATACTGCCAAGAGCATTTTGAATCAAGTTCATGAATTTGCCCGGGGCTCCAGTCATAAAGACGATATCACCCTTTTGGTTATAGATTACAAACATCCGGGAAGGAATTAGCTCCCCCAGAACGAGGGGTATATTCACCTCTTTTCAGGAACATTGTACAAGATATACTTGACATTATATCCATTCCTTTTATTTTGCCTCTAAGCCGAGTATTTATTGCTAACCCTTACCCAAGGTATGCATAAATACCGATAGGGTATGGCTGGAAACGGGCATGCCTCCCCACTGGAAAGGCTTACGGAAATCATTCCGTCTGCCTCCAAAATAATAAGGAGGTTCACACCTTGAAAAAGTATTTAGTTGCGCTCGTGGCTCTTGCCATGATGCTTGGTTTCACCGCCTGCAGTAAGGACGACGACAATGGCACTCAGATCGATATCCTGGGCTATTCCCTGGATCAATTTATCACTATCGATGATGCTATCCAGATCACCAATCCTGCAGACACAGAAAACACCGATTACCGCAGTTTGTATGCCTATGAAATAGTAGGCGCCGATGGCTGGTCCCCCCGAGGATCCGTAAATGCAGGATATGACCTTTTATGGAATACCTTCAAGAGCGGGTACATCGTCCCTTCAGATAACAAAAAAACCTGGTTTACCGGCGACACCATTCCCAGAGCTTTTAATGTGAAAAACGCGGATAAGATCCGGGTTTATCGTCAGATCGGCGTTGGTGGCACTGCTGAAGAATTCTTGCCTCAGGAATTGGGCGCACTTCCCACTCACACCGTTACAAATTGGTCTGGTGAAGAAGAAGCGGCTATCAAACTGAGCGATCTGCTGCAAGGCTATGATGGCTACACCACAGTTACTGTTTCTGCCATTGATGGTTACAGCAAGACTTACGATGCAGCTATGTTCGCAGATGGATATTATCTTTTGACCAGCGAACGCACCACATTTCCTTCCTTTAATGATGATCCGGATATTGGCAATAGCCTGAAGAGATTCAAGCTCATTTCCACTATGCAGGTCAATATCTCGGCCAAAAATGGTATCGGCCCTCACGGCAACGCAGATGAAGCCAAAGCTGATCTGGTGATTGATCTCCCAGAGCACTTTGACTCTTACACTTCCACCGTTCTTATAGACTATTGAAAAAACTCTTGCTCATCAGCGTGGGGTTCATCTCCACGCTGATTTTTGCAAATCCCCCGGATTCCCTGAAGCAATTTCATCTGCATCCGGTGAGAGTGGTGGCCGAAAGTCCTCAGGCCAGCATTGGCAGAGTGGAAAGCCTCAGCTTGCCCGAAAACACCATTCCCATTTCGGAAGCCTTGAAAGAAAGCCCCGGACTGAGCATTACCACTGGTACCCGGGATGAAAGCAACCTGCGAATCCGAGGTTTCCGCAAAAACGAGGTCTTGGTAATGATAGATGGCAGGCCGCTGAATAGTGGCTATTGGGGCAATGTGGATATCTCCAAAATCCTCATTGACGATATTGCCGAAATCCGCATCGTAAAAGGCCCCGCCTCCAGTCTGTACGGCGCAGGAACCATGGGCGGAGTAGTCAACCTGATCAGTAAAAGACAGGATCATATCCTCAGCTTGGAAAGCAATATTTCCCGCAATTTTGTAAATTCCCAGAGACTTTCCTCCTCTTTATCTTTCGGTGACTTCCGCTACAAACTCAGTTTCACGAGGGACGAGCGCCGTCCCTACCATTTGTCAAATGATTTTAAGCCCACTCCTTTTGAAAACGGCTACTTACGCAATCACTGCTATCAGGAGGCCTGGCACGGGGATCTGGGCACCGAATGGCTGCTGGATTCTCTGCATGAAATGGCCTTTGACGCCGGTTTTTCCTATATCCCTTACAAAGAGATTCCCTCTTCTGTGTACAGCCGCGAAACCGCCATTTATGAAGATTGGCATCGCGCCAATGCCAGCCTCAGCATGGATTATTTCACCAGCCTGAACAGCAATTTGCGCTCTCAGCTTTATTTTGACACCTCCGGGGACACCTTTGAGCGGTTCCGGGATCCCTACCATCAGGTTTCAGAGCTGCGCTCCAGGCTTTATGCCATCAATATCGGTATTGCCCCCACTTATGAGTATAGGGGAGCCGGCATCCTGAGCTTGGGTACCAAGACCGAATATCGCCGGGTAAACCGCAAAGACGATGGTCCTTATCCCGAATGGACGGACAATTTTGCCGTGGTGGGCAGCTTGTTTTCACAATATCAAAAAGAATTTGCCGAGCAGCTCAGCTACACAGCCGGGCTGGGGCTCACGTTTTTTGGACATAGTCAAAGCGATGACACCAAGTTTTTGTTGGAACCCAGTGGGGCCCTTTACTGGAATCATAAGGGCGGCAGTATCAGCTCCTTTTCTTATGGCAGAAACTCGGCCATTCCCACCATGCGTCAGCTTTTTTCATCCCAGAAAGGCAACCCCAATCTGAAAGCCTCACGAGCTCATAAACTGGAATTGGGGCATTCCCGCCACATCGTCAGAAACCTGTTTCTGGATGCCAGCATCTTCTATAATAACGTGCGGGATCTCATTGATCTCAAAAATGAAAAATATGCCAATATCTATCATGTGCAAAGTTATGGCGGGGAAATCTCGCTTTCTGCACAGCTTTTGAAACAATGGGAGCTTTCCGTGCAGTATGCAAACCTGAATTATACTGGAAATTATACCCTGAGCGACAGTGCTCCGCATGGCGCACAGATCGCAAATACTGTGCAGCTTCCTTATGGCCTAAAGCTTAAAACACAGTCAGATTGGGTGAGCAAACGGGAATCTCTGGATGGCATCAATGTCTTCCACACTCTGCCCGCTTATTTTACGCATGAGCTGGCGCTTTCTGCCACCTTCAAGAACCTGGAAACAGAGCTGAGCCTCAGCAATATCCTGGATCAAGACTATCAGGGCGAATATGGCTTTCCAGCCCGGGGCCGGGATTTCGGCCTCAAGATCAAATACTACCTCAGATGAAAGAAGCAGGCTTCCCTTTTGGCCAACTTGCTTTTAACGAAAATTCCAGCATTCAGCAAAGCAAGTAACGCTGGCTTCAGCCGGCCGTAGCATCAGCTTCAGCTGGTGCGTGCAGCAAACAAAAGAATAGTCACACGGATTGTGCGGATCATACGGATTTACACGGATCAAGAGCAGGATTGCAGCTACCCTCCTGCATAGCTTATGGTAGATAAGACCTAAGAATAAGAGGATTTTTTCCTGCTATTTCCACGACATATCCACTACAACTAAGGGGAGAGGATAGGGATCAAAGATGATCAGATCGAATACGACTCAGAGATGAACCCTGTAGGAGTCTCCGGAGCGCATACTTCTTTTCCGCAGTTTCATTGGAAATGCAGGACGAGTACAGCCATTGTTTAGTATCAACGAGCCCGAAAACCAGTTCCGGGCTCGTACTGTCATATGATACTATTTCATCAACATCATTTTGTGGGTACAGCTATTTCCAGCCGCTGATAGCTTCACAAAGTAGATGCCGGAGCTTACTTTGCGGTTGCCATCATCCCTGCCGTCCCATACGAACTTATG
>CAXZAB010000031.1:0-14824 GCA_964293715.1 uncultured bacterium
AGATTTCGGATTCCGTCAATGAATTTCTTGAGGACCCCGTCTGCTTTGGGTACGAAAACAGGAAGCAGAGAGCTCCATGTCGTGCGTGCGTTGAGGTATCTGTCTTTTTGTAATAATCTTTGTAGCGCCTAACTTCGCAATGGATGTATTTTAGCAGATCGCAAACAGAAGGCGTTTATTCATGAGGCAGGATCTGCATTTGCCCTTGCCGAACCCTCGCCTTTTGCTTTATACTTTGATGCGAGTCAAAGGCAGCTTAGAAACAAGTCCGGGAAAGGGGCAAGGTACAAGGTGTTTTCTTGCAGATAGAATGGCAGAGTCTCACGCGATTTGCACTATTAGTTGATGCACTGTATATGCTTAGGATTTAAGCATTTGTGAAAAATCGAAATTCAAAAAAACCAATTCTCCGGTTGACAAAATCTATTATTTGTTTAGCTTATGTCTTAAGAATCGGACACTCAAGGGGTGTGCCTATTCAAGCGAACACAATAATAAAGGAGTAATAATGAAACATAACCTGCGATACGTAATTACAGCACTTTCGCTCTGTTTGTTTTTCGTCACGGGCATAGTTCCTGCACTGCAGGCCGAAGCCCTCTTTACTTTTAGTGTAGACGGTCTGGAAGGAAACAACCGCACCGGAAACTGGGTTTATGATGCAGATTGCGCTACCATAAACACTCATGATGCCAATCCCCTCACCTTTGGACCCAACAGTCATCATTTTTATGCCGAGAAATACGTAGAAAATGGTACCTTGATCTGCACCGATGAAAACACTGCCCTGGCAGCGGATCCCTCGGAAATAACCATCCATTTTGATACCTTCAATCTGGTTTCATACACCCGGATTAATAAGCATCTACGCATAAATATTTAGACCATTCCCTTCCACACACCTGCACCAACATTGAAAGTTGTTGTCAACTTACATCCTTGCCATCTCCAGATGAATCTTCTCCACTCACTTAGAACAGCTTCAATACCGCCCGGAATGTACCTTGAAAGCACATTTGATTTAAGGAACAACCAGATTCGCTCAACAGGATTATATTCCGGAGAATAGGTCGGAAGATGTATCACAACTATGTTCTTAGCTTTTGCGAGGAAGCTAACGAGCTTTTTGGACTTATGGATAGATGCATTATCCAGGATCACAACGATCTTCTCTGCTTTAGAGTTGTTCTTTAGCTGATGCAGAAACATTATCAGCTGGCTTGAGTTAGACTTTTTGACGACTTTGTAGTAAAACTTTGTTGTTTGCAAACTCCACGCTCCAAATACTGTCCTCCCTTCTCTGTTGGAAGGTGTCGGCATAGTTGGCCGCTGATTTTTTTTTTGACCATCCTCTGGTTATGAATGGCTGAGTGTTGATATGGCTCTCATCGGCAAAAAACACTTCTACATCCCCTTGATCAAGAGCTTGTCGAACCTCCTCTATGATCTGCCTGACTCGCTCAAGCTTCTCCTCTTTGCTGGGAGCATTTGGGGCTACTGATCGGCGGCTGCGTTTGAATGAATACCCCAGCTCCTTCAATGAACGCTGGAAAGTATCGTGGGACAAGATGAGCCCCGAATGTTGAGTAAAGCAGTCTATCATCATTTTTATCGTCCAGACCTTCTCAAAATAGCCGTAATCCTCTGGTGATCTATCAAGTATTTCTTCCAGAAATGGTTTCAGTTTGGTGTTCCGCTGACTTGGCCGTCCGCTGGCAGGCTTTCTTTTTAATCCCTCGATCCCATTTTCGATGTATCGGTTAATGGCACTGCGGATAGTCAGAACATGCCTTTGTGTCAAACTTGCTATCTCAGGGACACTCTTCCCCGATGCATTCATTAGCACGTACAGTGCCCGCTCTGAACCCTTCTTATCTGAATGGTTGCGGTATCTTTCAAGATCCGCTTTGGCTTCTTTGGTTAATGTAATCATTATCATAATCACCTCTGAAACCAGTTTGTTAAGTGAGCGATTTATGTCAAGAAAATGCTATAGATATTTATGCGTCTATGCTTACCACTGATCCCGCTCTCCCCTGGAATATTTTGGGCCAGGCCGGAGACCGCCGGGTTTATTCCAATGCCGATGGATACATCGCTCATAATGGGGTTCCCAAACTCTATCTGGAAAACGCGACCTTCGTGATCACCACTCCGTACCCCACCCAGGCACAGATCCGTAGCTGGGCTTCCTGGTTCCCTCCGCTGGCTATTTGGACAGGCAGTATCGGCTCTGGTGCTCCTCAAACCGGATATGGCTTTGGCGATCTGGATCTGAGTTTGTCTGATCCCGCTTGGGCAGCCCTGTTTGCCGCCTCGAATTACAAAATTGATATGGCGATGGTGGGCATTACCAGCGTAGTGCTTCCTAATAATGGGCTGTTCAATTTCAGTCTCGAAATATCTCCTGCTGAGACCCAACAAGATACCGGGAATGCTGAAACAGACGCAGGTTCCCTGGGCTTTCCTGATCAGGATGTAGTGATAGAAGTGGCGACCAGTGTCCCCGGTGGTGAAGCAGGTGATATGAACAGCGTGTATATCAACCAGATTCAGCAAACCCCCACAGGTGTGCTGCCAGCCGGACTCGGCTTCCCTGCCAACAGATATTGGCTCTTGGGCAGCACCTACGATTCATTCAATCTGGGGATCATTTTCAGCCTGACTGCAGCAGATTTTGCCAAGGCTTCGGCTGATTGGAAAATCCTCTTCCGTCCCTATTCGGAAGCCCCCTGGATAATTTGGACAGATTACAGCGTGATAGATGATAACCACATCCGGGCCAACAACGTTACTCAGCAAGGGGAATTTGCGATAGCTTCACCTTTGGATGAGACTCTGCCCGTGGAGATGTCTTCATTTACGGCTATGGTGAATAGCGACAACCTCGCAGTCTTAAATTGGGTCACCGCGTCGGAAACAGCCATGCAGGGCTTTTTGGTTTACAGCAATACTGCTGCCTCGCTCAGCACTGCGCTCCTGCTCACTCCCAATATCATTCCGGCCCAGAATTCATCCTCGGGAGCAAGCTATAGCTTTACAGCTTCTGAGATCACCGCAGCCGGAACCTACTATTTTTGGCTTGAGGCCCGTTCCCTGGATGGCAGTAACCAATATTTCGGACCCAGCATTGTGAAGCTGACCGGTCCTGAAGACACACCCAACCTGCCGGTTCGTACCTCTCTAAAGGCTGCCTATCCCAATCCGTTTATCTCAAATGCCACGATCGGAACTGAGATCAAAGGTGGAGAACAGGCTCGCCTGGGAATCTACAATACTGCAGGACAATTGGTCAAATCATTTGAGCTGAACCAAGGTTTTCATGAACTCGTCTGGGATGGCAAAGATGCCAGTGGAAGACAGTGCTCCAGCGGAGTATATCTTTATAGATTGACCAGTTCCACGGCAAGTGAATCCAGGAAAATGATTTTGATGAAATACTAAGGACTAAGACCAGGCGCAAAGCTTGGAACTCATAAAATAAAAAGCCCGGAAGCAATTCCGGGCTTTTTTATATTGTCTGCTTCTGCTTATTTCCTTCTGGAGATTTTCTGAGCAGTTTGTTTTTCTCTATTTGTGAGTTTGTTGAAATCAAGCACCAGGTTACTGGCGATGAAGATCGAAGAATAGGTACCAAAGATCACACCCAGACAGATCGCAAAGGCAAAGTCATGCAAGACGGCTCCGCCAAAGAGATACAGTGAGAAGGCTGTGACGAATGTGGTTAACGAGGTCACAATAGTACGGGACAGGGTCTCGTTGATCGAAGAATTGATCACCTGAGCCATAGGTTCTTTTCTCTTGGCTTTCAAATCTTCGCGGATACGGTCAAAGATCACGATAGTATCATTGATGCTGTAACCCACTATGGTGAGTAGCGCGGCAATGATCTGCACGGAGATCTCTTTTCCGGTAAGGGCAAAGATACCCACGATAATGATGACGTCATGCGCCAGAGCCAGAATGGCCATCAGGCCAAAGGTAAGCTCAAAGCGGAACCAGATGTAAATAATCATCAGGACCAAGGCAATTGCAACCGCCAAAAGAGATTGAGTGCGAAGCTCGCCGCCCACTTTGGGGCCCACTTCGTAAAGCTCCAGGATCACATCAGAATTCATATCGCGTCCTTTGATATGCTCCGGGAAGTTTTCACGGATGATCTCAATGATGCGGGTCTTGGTGTCTGCAGAGACCTCATCATCAGCCTGTTTGCTTTTGAGCTTGATCATGAAGGTGGAAGCTTCTACGGCGCCCACATGCTGGATTTCGGCCTCAGGGAAACCGTTATCCATCAGGATGCTGCGCAATTCATCAATTTTGATGGGGCTTACAGAGCTATCCAAAGCTAAAAGATCGACTTTAGCGGCTACACCACTGGTGAAATCTATACTCCAATTCAATCCACGGGTAAAAAGACCAATGAGTCCGGCGAGGACGAAGATGATGGAGATCGCGTAAGTAATCTTACGGATTCCCACGAAAGGAACGTTTGTTTGTTTTAATAGTCTCATCATTCTCTCCTTAAATACTCAAAGTCTTTTTGGTGCCGGTTACTACAAAGGTATCGAAGATCGAGCGCACAAATACAAGGGCGCAGAACATCGAACCGATGATTCCGATGGTGAGGGTAAGGGCAAAGCCACGGATGGGGCCAGTGCCGAATTGATAGAGCACGGCAGCAGCGATAAGAGTGGTGATATTGGCATCCCAGACCGTGATGGTAGCACGCTTGTAGCCTGCGTCCACTGCGGAACGGGGGGTTTTACCGGTATCAAGTTCTTCGCGGATACGCTCAAACACCAGGACATTCGCATCCACCGCCATACCGATGGTGAGGATGATGCCGGCGATACCTGGCAGGGTAAGGGTTGCGCCAAAAGCGGTAAGGATTGCCAGAATAAAGCCCACATTGAACAGGAGGGTAAAGTCTGTAATCAGGCCGGCAAGTTTGTAGTAAATAGCCATGAAGATCATGACTATTGCCAAACCTATTATACCTGCCATCGAACCACTGCGGATACTGTCTGTACCCAAAGTAGCGCCGATCACTGAAGTGGAGATTGGTTTGATGGGGGCGATCAGGTTACCGGTATTGAGCACGATGGCCAGTTCATTGACTTCGGTAGCAGTGAATCTTCCGGTGATCTGAGCTCTGCCGCCACCAATGCGTTCCACAATATTGGGTGCAGAATAAACTATACCATCCAGAACTATGGCCAGGCGTTTGCCCACGTTGTCGGCAGTTACGCGTTCAAATTTGCGGGCTCCCTCGCGCTTCATCTCGATGGAGACGTAAGGCTTGTTTGCTACGCGCGGATCGGATGAGGTGGAAGAACCGTATTCGACCTTGGCCTTGGCCAGATCGCCACCGGAAAGTTCCACTGCCGAAGATAGCACGTGCAAAGTACGGTCTGCTCTGGGACTTGCTGTGTCAGCACGTTCCAGCGCAAGTTCCCAGCCGGCGGGAACCATCTGTTGAAACAGAGAATCTGCCAAGAGGTCCTGCACCAGCCGCACGCTGTCAAATTGAATCTCATGATCCATCTCACCAGGGCGGATAAGGCTGCTGAAAACGCCGGTTCCCATTACAGGGTCCAGAGAGTCAGACTCAGCCACAATCTTTTTATCCATGTCATCCAGCTTTTTGAGGGCCGGGAATCTATCGAGATTGGCGTTGACATTGCCATCGATGAAATCCAGAACTTTTCTGGCTTCATCGGGCTGAGCTACCACCCTAAATTCGAGCATAGCAGTCTGCTTGATCAGGTTTTCTGCCGCCTCAAAGTCACTGACTCCAGGCAGCTGAACCATGATTCGTTTTTCACCAAGCTTCTGGATAGAAGGTTCGGCTACTCCAAATTGGTCGATACGCTCGCGGATGATTTTGATATTCTGATCCACCGCGCCACGTGCGTCTGCATCAGAAAGTTGGGAAGTATCCACTTCCAAAAGAATCTGCATTCCGCCCTTTAGATCAAGCCCGAGCTTGAGCGTGTGTTTGGACCACCACCCAGGCAAATTCGGGATTGCCAAAGGAGCCAAATAAAATGCTGTTACTAATATGAATATGATTATTGAAAGACCTCGCCAGGAAAACTTCTTCATTGGCTTTTGCTCCCTTCCTTGTTAATTTTCACTATATTTCATCGTGTATTGTTCCAAAAGTCTGATCGGGCTCTATTCGTCAAGACTTTTTTATATTTCAGGTTTTGTACTCAGCCAGAGAAATCTTTGCGTAGGCCCATAGCGCTGAGTACTGATTGGCCATTTTGAGGCCTTACTTAGGGCAAGCGTAAGAAGGCCTCAAAAGCTGTCAACAGTGTGGATAAATGATAGAATCTGCTACTGTTTGGTCTTGAAGCCTACGCCTTTGTTACCCAGTTGCTCCTGACCATAAACTTTCACTTCGCCGTGTTGCTTTTCATAATTCTCGATATTCTTTTCCAAAAGCTGTAAAAGCTGCTTGGCGTGTGAGGGGGTCATCACCACTCTGGTGTAGATTCTGGCATCCGGTAGACCGGGCAGGATTCTGCCGCAATCCATGATGAATTCTGAAGGCGAATTTGTGATCATAAAGAAATTCGCATAAGTTCCTTCGCCGACTTTTTCGTCGTGCTTGATGTTCAGTTGCTTTTGAGGGGGATTTGGGTTTGCCATGTGATACTCCTTAATTTGTAAGTTCTTGTAGCTTAATTATCCTGCCATTTTGCAGGATGTTTTCATATAATTTGTAAAAGTGGGGTGATTGGCGGCAGATATCGGAATTTGCCAAAATGATGAGGTAATTCTTGGCTCTGCTCAGGGCTACGTTCAGCTTTCTGTCCACCCTGCCATCACTGCTGAGTGATTGCAGGCTGCCCAGGCCGTTTGCATTGCGCAGTGGGAAACAAAGGATAATGATGTCGCGTTCCGAGCCCTGATAGCGCTCCACGGTGTCTATGCTGATGTCTGCTATCTCTTTTCTGAGGGCATGGATCATGATCCGGTAGGGAGCTACGATGCCGATATCCGTATCAGGATCGTTAATTGCATCAGCCTGCTTTAAATCATTCACGATGCGTACTACTGTATCAACCTGCCGGGGATCATAATAATCCTGCTCTGAGGGCGGACAGTCTATCCACAGCAGCCTTTTACCCAGATATTCAGGCAATTTTGTCTGTTTAAGCTCTGCCTTTTGCTCTGGGCGCACAGCTTCCAGCTTGTTGTCATAATAATAAGAAATCAAGCTGGCGATACTTTCATGCATGCGGTAATGATTGGTAAGCATGGCGGTATGCCGGCTCCAGGCTTTGGCTTTGTACACCCTGAAGAGTCTTTCCATCAGGGATTGATCGATGCGATCATACTGCAGTTCATTTAGAGGACTATCTGCAAAAGTGAAATCGAGGGGACTTTGCACACAGATGGCGGGCAATTGGTTTTGATCTCCAATTAAGATGCACTTTGGCGCCAGAGTCACCAGGCCCAAAAGTGAAGGCTCCAGGATCTGAGAGGCTTCATCTATGATCATCTCATCCAGTTTGGTGATGCGAGCAAGATCGCGATGCCAGGATGTGGCACCTTGGGTGGTGGCAACGAAGATTCTGTTGTCCTTGAGCAGCTTATCCATCTGCCCATAACGTTTGCCTTGCATCAGATTACCCAACAGTTCAGCTTCAATCAGCTGTGAATTTCCGCAGCGGATAAAGGGAATCTTCCGGTCTCTTAAGCACAGGCAGATTTCATCCACAGCCCGGTTCGTAAAACTGAGTACCAGCATTTTCTTGTCGGTATCTTGATAAAAGTTCTCGATGTATTCGCCGATGAGGCCAGAGGTTTTTCCTGTGCCGGGAGGTCCCTGAACTACGTAGAGCTCTTGGGCGGCCTGCATCCTCTTGATTACTTGTTCGCCTTCTTTTAGGCCAGATTCTGCTTTCTGCTTGAGGGGTTCTCTTATCCCCAGATACAGGTCTCGCAGCTGGGGATCAGCTTCCAAAAAAGTGGATAAAGAGGCCATAGGTTGGTATAAAAAGCTTTCAATGATATCATGTTCGAGGCACCAGAGCACGTTTGAAACCAGTTTGCGCTTGATTCCTCCGCGGATCTGGAGAGTGATTTCATTTGCCTCCAGCTTGGCGATCACACCCCGGATTATCTCCTGCTGATCGATCTTGCGTTCCTGTTGATAGAGCAGGATGATGTCGCCTTCGCGGAAGTCCGTGCTTCCGGGATCCACGGAGATTTCTAATTTGATTTCGCATTGATCGTAATTTAAGATCTTCAGATCCCCGATCATCTTGCCCTCTTTTTCCAGGCGTGATTTCAGCCAGAGGGCGTTTTGACCGTAGCTGTTTTCAGAGTGTTCAGAGCCAAGTTTCACCTGCCAGATTTCGCGGGCGATGCGTTTCACCTGTTCACAATACCAAATGTATTCAAAGTCGCGCAGGCTTTTTAGCATACGTTTGAAGCGCTGCAGGCGTTCATTGCTGAAGGGGCTGTAAGTCTCTCCGCTTTGCAGGCTGAGCCAATCAAAGAAGCGTTTGGGATCCCTGGCGAGCAGCCGCATAATGCCTACGATGCGATTGCGGCAATGCAGCAGATTCTGTTCCCGTAGCGGCATATTGGCGATATTACGCAAGGCTTTATCCTGCCCGGCGGAATAGAGAATACTGCTGGAACCCAGATTGGAATTGCCATAGGCATTGCGGATGATGAGGTTGTAAGCCACCACCTGGTACATCTGGGAGGGCCACACATCATGCGGATGTGCCTTACCGCTTTTGAGCTCGACAATGCTGTATTTCCCTTTATCATAATAAAGTAGATCCAGACGTCCCTGCAATCCGTAAGCCGGGCAGAGAAAGGAAGGCTCAAGCAAAAGCTCGTGCTTTCTGATCCCGGAGCAAAAGTCCTGGATCACAGGCAGATGGGTGTCTTGAATATCCTGGTAGATACTGTTTGCACTGCTTACTCCCAATCCCACCATGGGGATGGACATGCTCTGCAGTCCGCTTTTGAAAAGCTGTAGATACTCCAGATCCGGCTCGTGAATGAGGGTGTCAAACATACTGTTTACCATCTGTCCCAAGAGCATCTTTTCATTGCTGCCTTCAGAGAAAAGCCGGCCAAGTAGATATAGCTCTGGAAAAGACTCTTTATCCGAAATGCACTGGGAAATCGCCGAGGCGTCCACCAGGAAATCAGGTTCTAAAACGATAAGAGTACGGGGGTTATCGATAAAATATCCGGCTCTGCCAGCTACTTCACTGAGCTCGTGGCACAGGAGACTGGCATATTGCCAAAGACTGGGCTCCAGATTGCTGTATTTGGCTTTTTGAGGATTGCGCAGATCGTCCCTGAGGAGGATGCTGATGCCTTCGCCTTCTTCAGTGATAGCCTCAAGCTCCAGTCCGCTGACCCTGCCTCCGTTTTTATAAAGTTGCCAGCTCTTGAGCAGGCAGGAAAAGCTTTGCTTTTTGGCATGTTCACGTTTGGGAAATTCTTGTGCCGCAGCCAAAAGCTCTTGCAGCTGGGGATATTCAAAATCTTGTGCCAGATGCCTTAAGAGATTGTATATACTCAGAGCGCCAGACGTTACACTACTTTCCAGATTAGTGGAAGCTTCGCCGTGAGCGGCTCTGTTTGCCACGATCCTGAGCATGTTGATCTGTCCCACAATCTGCTGAGGGGTCTGATTTTGATCGTGATAATATTGCATGCGGGCAAACAGACCATTAAAGCTCTGCTGCACATCTGCCAGCAGTCCTTTGTAGATCTGTTCCAGAAGCTGTCTTTGTGAGATTAGCTTGGAGCTGTAGCTATCCTCATTTTTCAGGATAGACAGCAGCTTCTCTGCCAGAGCTTGGGCCAGGGCAATTTCCATTACTCTTCTTCAGCTTCCTCGCCACCTGCAAAAAAGGCTCTCACGAATCTCACAGTATGGAAATTCTCAATATCTTCAATAGTTTCACCTACACCCAAAAGTCGCACCGGAATCTTTAGATTTTGCTTGATATTAAAGATGATACCGCCCTTGGCAGTGCCGTCAAATTTGGTGAGCGCGATACCGGTGAGCTTGATCGCTTCGTCAAAGTGCAGTGCCTGTGAAATGGCGTTTTGCCCTGTGGTGCTATCCACTACCAGGATGGTTTCATGAGGTGCTTCCGGACAGGCTTTCTTGATAGTGCGATCGATTTTGCCCAGCTCTTTCATGAGGCGATCTTTGGTATGCTGACGGCCGGCGGTATCGATTAAGACCACGTCATATAGTTCGCGCACGCCCTTTGCCACCCCGTCATAGATCACAGAGGCAGGATCGCGGTTCGGTTCGGAACATAAAATCTGCACATTGGCACGTTCTGCCCAGATCATCAGTTGATCGATAGCGGCAGCGCGAAAGGTGTCTCCAGCCACGATCAAGACTTTTTTCCCGGCTTTGGCAAAGACATTCGCCACCTTGCCAATCGTAGTAGTTTTACCGGTTCCGTTTACGCCCACAAAGGCCATCACAAAGGGTTTTATATCTTCAGGAAGTTCAAAGAAATCGCTTTCATCCGGGATATCCTTGAAGAGTATGTTCTGCATGATGTCCACGAGGTAGATTTGCACCACTTCAGGATCGGTTATCTTATCTATTCTGACCTCTTCTCTGAGGTTACTTAAGATCAATTCCGTCATTTCGATGCCGGTATCATTTTTGAGCATGATCTCTTCGATCTCCTCAAAGAGTTCTTCATCCACCACACCGCGAAGCTTGACTGCTTCAGCGATTTTATCGATAAATCCGGATTTGGATTTAGTTAGTTTCTGTCGCAGGCTTTTCAATTTACTGAGCATGACTTTTCTCCGTTTCATTATGTTTATCATTGACATATTGATGCCATGCGTTATGTTTGCAACATGGACGATATCGTCAATGAAAATGTGTTTACCTACCATATCTTCCGGTTTTCCGGGAGTCAAATATATATATTGAGGAATAGATGAGAAAGTTTAAAATTCAATACCTTTTGATCGTGATCCTACCCGTTTTGTGTAGCTGGATCGGCTCTATGCTGTCTGGAATGAAAAGCGGCCCGGCGGGGCTTGCTCTGTTGTATATCAGTATGGGAGCTGCTTTGTTAACTGGCCTGATAGCCTTGTTTGTCAGATATTTAGGCGGGAAGTGGCACTATCTGATCGCCGTAGTGATGGCTCTGGTCTATTCAGCCCTATCTCTGCAAGCGATGAACGCGCCGATCAGCATAATGCCTTTGTTTCTGATCAATCTCGTTTTTGGAGTGCTCACCATAATGATCGTGAATTATGTGTTTTACGTCAAGACCTTATTTCGCTTCCGCACCATTTTTATGGGTCTTTTGGGAGCCTTGATTTTCAGCACCTATCTGGGCTTTTTGTACATGCTTTTAACTATCGAATTGCCCGAAGGCTATTGGAATGCCAGCTTCATGTATGGCCTTATTCTCTATGTGTTTATAGGCTTTGGTATGTCCATGGCAGATCTCATCATCTTACGGATGGATGTAGCACAACTTAAAAAACAAGGCCCCATGGCAGATGATAGCTGATCGCGACTATTTTGTAATAGAGCTGCCCGCAGGAGACCTGGTCAATGATATTTTTGACAACAAACAGGGTCTATATTTGGAAATCGGCTCCGGTAAAGGGGAATTTATCTCCCGCTATCCTATTAGTCATTCCGATTGGAATTTCATCGGGATGGAAGAAAGTGAGAAGCGCATACGGAATTGCTTGAGAAAGCTCTCTGTAGAGCAGAACCCGAACGTCCGTCTCTTAGTAAAAAAGGCCGATGCCGGTATTGCAGAATTTTTCCGGGCAGAAAGCCTGTCCGGAGTCTTTATTCAGCATCCCGATCCCTGGCCCAAGCAAAGACACCATTGCCGGCGCCTTTTTCAGCAGGATTTTCTTACGGCTCTGGCAGGCATTATGAAGCCTGCAGCCAAGGTGCAGGTTTCTACAGATCATGCCGAATATGCCACCTGGATCGCAAAAGAGTTTTCACAAAGCCCCCATTTTTCCTGTTTGCAGGATGAACCCATCCAAGGGCAGGTCAATCTGGATGAACACGTCGTCACCTGGTATGAAGAAGAGCAAAGACGGCTGGGTTATCCTCCCCACTTTATGCTTTATGAACGCATTTAAGGAATAAAATGAAATATAATTTTAACGCAAACCCCCAAGTAAACAGAACCCTGAATATGGTGGTGGAAACCATCTCATCTTTGGCTGAAGAGCAGCTTGAGCACATTCAGCAGCTTACCAAGATCGGGGAATCTCTTTCCAGCGAAACAGATCTGAACAAGATCTTTGATATGATTTTGGATGAAGGCGTGGCTTTCACCAAAGCTGACGGCGCCACTATCTATAAGCTCAATGAAGAGGGCACTGCACTGGAATTTGAAATCGTGTATAATGGCACGATGAATATGCGTCAGGGTGGTTCACACGGAGCTGTAGATTGGGAACCGGTGCCGCTTTATGATGAAGACGGCAATCCTGAGCTCTCTCATATCGTCACTTCTGTATATCACAAAAAACAAGGCCTGCATTTTGACGATGTTTATAAGGCTGAGGGTTATGATATCAGTGGCACGATCTGTTTTGATAAAAACTCAAATTACCGCTGTAAAGCCATGCTGACCATCCCCTTAAAAGATCATGAGGATAGCGTTCTGGGCGTGATCCAATTTATCAATCCTCTCAATGACAAGGGCGAGGTGACCGTTTTTACCGATGAGCACGTAGCCATGCTGTCTTCTTTGTCTTCTCAGGCTGCGATTGCTCTGTCGAACCGGCAATTGATCGCCAGTTTGGAAAATCTCCTGATGGAATTTATGCGCTCCATTGCCTCGGCCATTGAGCGTAAAAGCAAATACAGCTCAAATCACATTACCCGTGTGGCTCAGCTTACCAATATGATTGCGGAGAAGATCAGTAAAGCCCAAGAGGGGCCCTATAGCGAGGTGACCTTTAGCCGAAACGAGCTGAATGAAATCTCTATGGCAGGCTGGATGCACGATGTGGGCAAGATTATCACCCCGGAATTTGTGATGGACAAGAGCAAAAAGCTGGAGCGCATCATGGATGGGGAAGATCTGATCAAAGAACGCATTGCTCACCTGAAGACTTTCTTTAAATATTTGAAACTCACACTCAACGCTGAGGACTATGACAAGTTCGTAAAAGAACATATCGGTGAAGAAATTACAGATGTGCTTGCCCACTTGGATGACGCCATCCTTTTTATCCAAAAGCTCAATTTTGGCGGAGAATTTGTCGCAGACGAGGCCCTGGCCAAAATGGAAGCCTTAGCTGCCATCAGTTTTGAATATGAAGGCAATACATACCGGATTTTGGATGCGCTGGACCGTAAAAACCTCAGCATCAGGCGCGGCACGCTCAATAGCGACGAACTTGAGATCATGCGTGCCCATGTCTCCATCACTTGGGAAATGCTCTCTCAGCTCAGTTTTCCCAAGAAATACAAGAACGTGGCTTTTTATGCTGCCACACATCATGAATCCCTGGACGGAACCGGCTATCCTGCCGGATTAAGCGGTGAAGATTTGCCTTTGCCCTCGCGCATCATCGCAGTGGCAGACACCTTTGAGGCCCTCACTTCTGCAGATCGTCCTTACAAAACAAACAAAACTCTCTCAGAAGCCTTGGCAATAATAGCCAATCTGGTAAAGCAAGGGCATCTGGACCCGGATCTGGTGGATTTCTTCTTAGAAAGCGGATTGTATATGGATTTTGCAAACAAATACATGAAAAAAGACCAAATCGATAATGTAGATATCACTCTATACAAAAGCTCAAAGCATCTTGATTAAGATTCCCTTATATCTTGCTCCCCTGGCCGGTTATAGCGATCAGGCTTATCGTCAGCTGTGCAAAGACTGGGGGGTGGACTATCTGGTGAGCGAAATGGTGAGCGCGGATGGCCTCATCCGGGATCAGGGCAAGACTCTGACTTATGTTACTTTTTTAGAAGAGGAGCGTCCTTATGGTGTGCAGCTTTTTGGTTCGGATCCCGCTACACTGGCAAAAGCAGCTGTCGCTCTGCTTCCTTTCAAACCGGATTTTATCGATATCAATATGGGCTGTCCGGTGAGGAAGGTGGTCAAACGGGGAGCCGGTTCAGCTCTGATGAAAGACCCTCTGCGGGCTGCAGAGATCGTAAGACAGGTGAAACAAGCGATCCCTGCCACTTTGACTCTTTCCGTCAAGTTTCGCAGCGGGTGGGACCTAAATAACCTCAATTACCTTGATTTTGGGCTGAGAATGCAGGATGCCGGAGCTGATATCCTCTGTTTGCATGCGCGGACCACCTCGCAGGTTTTTTCCGGCCTCAGCAATTGGGAGCATATCCAGAAGCTGAAAGAGGTCCTCAGCATTCCTTTGATTGGGAATGGCGATATCGATAGCCCCGAAAGTGCCGGGAAAATGTTGAAAGATACCTCCTGCGATGCACTGATGATAGGCCGTGGCGCTCTGGGACGCCCCTGGCTGTTTACCCAGATCAAAGAGTATCTTTTAGATGGCTACTACCATCCCATTACCAAAGATCAAATCCTGAAAACCGCCCTGACTCACCTGGATTACGCTCTGCTTTACAAAGAAGAATACGTGGTGGTACGTGAAATGCGTTCCCAGCTGTGCCATTATGCCAAAGGCATGCCCGGCAGTAAGGAATTGAGGGACAAAATCAATCGCAGTAGCAGTGTGGAAGAGCTGCGGGAGCATATGAGACATTGGCTTTTGCACTGAAGTACAGCTTGCTGTTGAGAAGGTTTAGAAGGTTTAGAAGGTTTAGAGGGTT
>CAXZAB010000032.1:0-14442 GCA_964293715.1 uncultured bacterium
CAGGAAGCACGTCGCCGATTTCAGGATAGTTTTCAAAAGTAGCCTTCATTTCGCCTACGGCCCAAGGACGAGGATCCACAAGCTCTTCACAGCCGTATTTGATAGCGGCTACGGTGCCGGCACCAAAGGCCATTTCACCGTGTGTGAGGGTAGGACCGTCTTCCACTACGAGCACTCTTTTGCCCAGAATCATCTCAGGATGATCCACAAACAAAGGAGAGGCTGCGTCTACGATCGTGGCGGTAGGATTCACAGAGCGGACATTGTCGCGCACTTCATTGATATCGTCCAGATCGGCGCTATCGATTTTATTGATCACCACGACGTCTGCCATGTGAACATTGGTTTCGCCGGGGTAGTAGCTGATTTCATCACCAGGACGGTGCGGATCTACCACTACGATGCGAATCATTTCGTCTGAGCAGTAAAAAGGAATGTCGTTGTTTCCGCCGTCCCAGATAATGACGTCGGGTTCTTTTTCGGCTTCACGCACGATGGCTTCATAATCCACACCAGAGTAAACTATGCTGCCCATCTGAATGTGCGGCTCATATTCTTCCATCTCTTCGATGGTGCATTTGTGTTTTTTGAGGTCAGCAATTTCGGCAAAACGCTGAACTTTCTGCGCCACGAGATCGCCATAAGGCATGGGGTGACGGATAGATACCACTTTCAGTCCACGTTCCTTGAGGGCTTTCACCACTGTACGGGTGGTCTGAGATTTTCCACAACCGGTGCGGGTAGCACACACGGTAACCAGAGGTTTTGTGGTTTTGATGGTGGTATTGTCTGCGCCCATCAGCATAAAATCAGCGCCTATGGCATTGACTAAAGCAATTTTGTGACCCAGGTCTTCATAATGAAGATCACTGTAAGCAAGAACCACGAGGTCCACATTGTTTTTTTCAATGAGGGTTTTCAGTTCACTTTCAGGTTTGATTTCGATTCCTTTAGGATAAAGCTTTCCAGCTAATTCGGCTGGATACTTTTTGTCATCGATGCCGGGGATTTGAGTGGCGGTAAAGGCTACGACGTCATAATCTTTGTTGTCTCTGAAAAAGACATTAAAGTTGTGAAAGTCACGGCCTGCGGCGCCCATAATAATAACTTTACGTTGCATTTAGGTCTCCTTGTAGTTAATTAGTTTTTCTTCTATGTATCAAGCTTTACATTCTGCTTAAAAAGTCAAGAAAAATCTTGATTACATGGAAGAGGAAGAGTTTATGAGACTCAAGCTGATACGAAGGAATGGGAGCTCCGCATGAGTTGTATTTTAGATAAATAATGGTGCCCAGACGCTAAACAAAATCTGCATAAACAGCATTTCAGGACTCTTCTACAATCTGAGCACCTTTTCTTTCTTCCCGCTCCGTTTCTTGACTATCAGAATCCAGGACATCCCTCAATCTCAGCAGTATCCGATAAAATATCTTATTCGCCACCGCATGTTTCCACAGCCCTTCCTGAAAGCGTTCTTGTCTCACATAGTAGCTCAGGATGGCTCTTAGCATCCTGAAATCCGCGGACTCAATAAAGTCGGCAGGGCTTGTCTGAGGCGGAAGCTGCTTTTTGAGATAGGGCAGGTACTCCGTGTCCATGAGATCAGTTTTGTAAACCTCATGGATAAAAGGACTAAGCTCTTCTGAGTAGTTCACATAAGGGAATTCCCCAGGCTTATGCACCCAGGTTCCCACCTCTTTTCCGGCAGCCGAGAAGTAGTCAATGTAGCTGAGCAGTTTGTCATATTGTGCCATTTCACCTTCCTTATTTCTGTTTTTATGAAGCATACACAAGTATTAAACTCTATTCAGATTTGTCAATGGCAATCGCAGGATTACCAGCCCCCCCATTTTTTAAGAACCTGATTAAGGGAATCCCTTTTAGCCTCCAGGATCTCGTGACCTGCAGCGGTCTTCCTGTATAACTTGTGATAAAGATGCCGTAGAGATAGGAGCATTTATTCCTGCTATCTCTACGTCATCTTTACTGCATCAAATGAGCTAGGGCAGTCCTGCAGAAGTGTCTCTATGCCTAAAAGTTTATCTTTCAAATTATTACAAAAGTAAGAGCTTGATGTTTTGGGGGAATACCTGCAGGATTACTTATTGACAGACTCAAGCTTGCAGGAAGAATGGCTTCATGAAGATTTTAAGGATTCGACGATGAAGAAAGGAATACTTGTTTTTGCTTTGGTTTTGGTTTCACTTACTAATCTAATGGCGGCTTCTCACTATGGATTTACCGTAAATGGTTTTGAGCCTTCGGCTATCAATATGGCCTTGGGTGGAAGCCCTGTGGGGGTTGTGAATATCTGGCACAATGATCCGCTTAATGCTTATGACAACCCTGCTTTCCCTGCTTTACAAAAAGGGCTGAGCCTCTCCAACAATCGCTATGCTTATATGAAAGTTGCCAATTTTGATGACTTACACTACTCTGCGGCTCTCAGCAGCATATCTTCGCATGGTTTTGGGCTACTGGTCCCTTATATTAACCATAAAAATCATAAAACCTGCTCATATATAGATTACGGCGCTTTTTCGATTACCGATGAAGAGATATTCGACGGTGTCCCATTTCAGGCTTATGATCAGATGACAAGCTATGGTTTATCAGTGAATCTGCCCCAGGTTTACCGGCTCATCAAACCTGAGGCGCAGCTTTTACCCAAGAATGCCGATCTGGCCTTGGGTATAAACCTGATTCACAACAGCAGCTATATCTGGCCTGAGCCTTACCTGGAAAGGGTAAAAGCCAAAAGCGCTGATCTGGGTTTGCTGGCCAGAATAGATCATATCCAAAACAGCAAGTTACGCCTGGAATCTGCTTATGGACTTTCATATTTCAATGCTTTTAACAGCAAAGTAACTTATTTCGCTGAAGAGCAAGCAGATCGCATATATCAGCGTCTCAACCTGGGAGTGTCTCTTTCCTGTTCCCTCAAAAACGGCGCTTATCCGGCCGGGGAAGGCATCGAATCCATTGTGGAAAACCTGGGGACAGCCAGGCTCCTGGCGGGTGCCATAGAGGAATTTGCCAGTGATCCTTTGCTTCTGGGCTTGGGTGGGGAATTGGGCATTCTGGACACTATTTTTATGCGGGTGGGCTATCACGATGATAACGCCGGCAAAATCAGTGGCCTCACCTATGGGCTAGGGATCAATCTGCATTACCGTGATCTGATTTCAACAGTGTATAACTACTCCTATTTTCCAAAAGGCAGCCTCAGCGAAGGCAAGAGTGCTGCGAGCTATAGCTTTTCGATAGATTTACTGAACATAATAAGAGAAATTAACCGTTCACACTAAAGAGCATTACTTTGGGAGACAAGATGAAAACCTCACTGAAAACCTCGTTTAAGGCACTTGTACTGGGCTTATTGCTCCTGGCAACGAGCTGCACACTTTTCACAAAGCCGGATTCTCCGGACCTTCAGAACAACTCCGGGAACCACGAATATTGGCTGGGCGATGCCAGCCCTAATCCTATGCCCTTAGGAGGCAGCACCACTTTTGAGTATCATGCGAAATATGTAGGGGAAGAAGCGAGCATCGTAATAACCAACATTCTGGATCAGGAAGTGATAACCCTAACCGTAAACAGTGACAGCAACTCTTTAATATGGAATGGTACGGACAGACATGGCAAACCTTGTGGTAGCGGAGTTTACTTTTTTAGGCTGTCATCACCGACTCTCAGTAGTTTGAACAAATTGCTACTCATAAAATAGCATAAAACCTTTCGATATTTAGAATGCTTTGGGGTGATTGTCCTATCTTACACCCCAAAGCTTGGTGTCCATTCCATACCATTGTTTTCAGGCTCTATGAAGGCCTCTTCTCAGGTTTTCACTCACATAATATATAAGTCCCCTTGCCACTCCTGATTTATTTTCCCAATTCCCCACTTTGTTCTTGACATTATTTCCCCATACTCTTGACTATCACTTCATAGATATTTTCCCTACAAAAAGAAGACAATGAAAAGACTAAAAGTACTTTTGTTTTGTGCAATTCTGCTGTCAGCCCTCAGCGGTGTGGCGGCGCAAAACCCTGAATGGTCCTGGGCTAAGAGCGCGGGCGGAAGGGCATGGGATAAGGGATTTGCCATTGCCACCGATAGCAGCGGAAATACTTATGTTACCGGTAATTTTGGGAATGGACAGTATCAAACGATAAACCCCGCTTTCTTCGGCGACATCACTCTGGACCATCTGGGAGATTACGACGTCTTCGTGGGTAAACTGGATGCCAACGGCAATTGGCTCTGGGTGAAAAGAGTCGGGGAGCCATCAGATGAGCATTGCTACGGCATCGCTGTGGATAGCGCAGCCAATGTCTATATTACCGGTTTGTTTTCAGGGGGCGCCAACTTCGGCCATATCAGTCTGGTCAGCGCTGGAAGTAATGATATCTTCGTGGCCAAACTAGATACAAACGGTAACTGGCTTTGGGCTAGACGGGCCGGCGGGACAGATGGTAGTGCTGTCAGCCAATCCATAGCTGTAGATAGCTCTGGAAATGTCTATCTGTCCGGGAGTTTTAGAAGCATAGCTGCCGCCTTTGGCAGTACCACTTTAGTCAGCTCCAACTATACGTATACTGATATCTTCGTGGCCAAACTGGATACCGACGGCATTTGGCTCTGGGCTATCAGCGCCGGAGGAATAAGAAAGGATACTGGCCAAGGCTTAGCCGTGGATAGTGCAGGCAATATCTATCTGACCGGCTATTTTAAGGAGACAGTCGTCTTCGGCAACACTACCTTGACCAGCACTGGATGGGAAGAAATCTTTGTGGCCAAACTGGATACCGACGGCAACTGGCTGTGGGCAAAAAGAGCCGGAGGAGTAGGGGATAATGATAGCAGAGGCATAGCCGTGGATAGCGCCGACTCTGTCTATATTACCGGTCGATTTCAAACTACCGCCCACTTCGGCGATACTATTCTGACCCAAATTAGTGGTAATTGGGATATCTTCGTGGCTAAACTGGATACGAACGGCAATTGGCTCTGGGCCAAAAGAGCCGGAGGTTCAGGGATAGATGAAGGCCGGAGCATCGCCGTGGACAGCGCCGCCAATGTCTATCTGACCGGTAGTCTTGGATTTTCATGGGGAGGCCCCGCGGACTTTGGCAACACTATCATTACTTGCGGGGGAACTAGTGACGGACAATGGGACATCTTCGTGGCCAAACTGGATAGTGCCGGCAATTGGCTCTGGGCAGACAGGGCTGGAGGAACAAGAGATGATATGGGCCAAGGCATCGCCGTGGATAGCAGTGGCAATATCTATCTGACCGGTTATTATACTGGGACTGGCACCTTCGGCGACGACACCTTGACCAGCTTCACCGAAATATATGATGATATCTTCGTGGCTAAACTATCCTCAGCTTCAGCTCCAACTCCCGCTCCAGTGGTAACAATCGTTCGTAGTGGCAATAACGTAGTTCTTAGCTGGAACGCCATCCCCGGCGCCAATGGCTATAGTGTAGAATCCTCAAACGATCCCTACGCTGGCTTCAGCCTGCTAGGCAGTACTCTCCCCGGCGTTACTATTTTCAGTACTACTGCCACCCCTGCCAAGAAGTTCTTCAGAGTGATCGCCCTGCCCTAAGATATAGTAAACAAACATCTGTGGGATGCTTCGGCATCGCAGTATTCGCATAAGCTGGTAGGAGTTTTTTCTCCCACGATGCTCTATTGGATGTCTGCCTATAAGAATTATGGCAGGGCTGAACTCAGCCCTGCCATAATCGAATCCACTGTTTTCAGGACAACTCACAAATCAATCCCTATTCTCCCTTAGCTCCATGCCCAAAACTCATCGGATAATACACCCACCTCCGTCTGTTTACCAGTCCGGCAGCCCAAAGCGTCCACCATTCTGAAAACTTTAAAACCTTATAAAGCATAACTCTGCCTCCTGAATTGTAAAACAATATTACTTTTTGCTTGACTCTTTCAAAGAGTAGTTTTATTTGGGACATAGCTACTTCCAATACTGTTTAGAGCTTGGTAAAAGCTTTTGCCTTCTTCTATGCAGAATATTTAAGAAAGGGATTTGTTTTTATGCTTACGAATTTACGCAGTAGATATTTGGCCATATTTTCCTTAGAGCAGGCTCCGTCTGCGTGGGAACACGCAAAAGCTTTAAACAATCTACACAAACACTCAGGGAATACCTCCCTTTTTGCAGATGCAGCTTGTCTGCATAATCTTGTCACATTATCACAAAGTCTTTGTCTCTACAAATTCCCCCCTGAACTGGCAATCAACCCCACCTTCAAATCCAAACCTGATGTCTTAAACACATCTGACATCATTAAACTTTCCCAAGATTTTGGTCCAAATTAAGGAATATCAAAAATGAAAAGACTCATCTTACTCATCATTATCCTGGCACTCGCGCTGGGATTATTTGCCGAAGAAGCGATCATCGGCACTGGATATGAGACCCAACGCTTCCCGCTGGGCAGTTATTATGGTTACGAGCGTAGCGCTGCCTTATATAAAGCCGACGAGATCGGTGCAGGGAGCATCAGCATTTCTAAGCTTGCATGGTATGCCACCATAAACACGACAGCATCGGTGCCCACCAAGATATATCTAAAACGCACCTCTGCCAGCACCTTAACCGCTAGCACCTGGGCAAACATGATCAGTGGTGCCAGCCTTCGCTACAATCAAACCAAGACCGGCACGGGTGCCAATGGATGGAATGTGTACCACCTCGATAGCCCCTTTGATCTGGGCATGGGTGAAAACCTGATTGTAATGGTAGAAACGAACTATGGTGGAAGTGGAAGTGACAGTGCTGCCGGTGGGGGTTCTGGCGGTGGCGGAATCCACTCGAGCTTTGAATACGACACTCATCTTACCTGGTGGGGTGATAATAGCGCTCCCACCGGCAATAATAATAATACTCCAGGACTGCGTCCCAATGTGAAGCTTTACTACACAAATAGTGATCTTACTCCCAGCTCGCTTCCCTTCACCGAAGACTGGGCCAGCGGCAATTTAACCTCGAATGACTGGACTATAGAAGACAATACCTGGGGAGTCGTTTCCAATCTCGGAAACCCTGCTCCTTCGGTACGTTTCAACTATTCCCCACATTTATCTGACTACAGCAGTGCTCTGTATAGCCGTGATTTTGATGCCAGAGGCATGAACAGCGTAGAGTTTAGCTTTGATCTGTACCTTGATAACCATGACGACTCTGTAGAAAACGTGATGAGCTGGGAAATCTGGTATGGTGACACCTGGATCAGCCTGGGCAGCTATAGCTCTGTGGATGGTGATCTGCCCTGGACTCACTATAGCTATAATATTTCGGAAATTTCAGCGATCCCCATGTTCAAGATCCGCTTCCTGGCCAGCGGGGAACAAAACTTCTTCATAAACAAGTGGCTCATCGACAATATCTATCTTGGCGCACCGGCTGCCATCACCCTGCCCTTCACAGAAGACTGGGAAAGTCTTATTTTCGGGACTAATTTCTGGACTATCGATAGTGAGAACTGGAGGACTTTTTATGTTGGAGAAAACCCGGATGCCGCTGCAAGCTTTTTCTATTTGCCTGGGGTAACTGACTACAGCAGCGCCCTCACCAGCTATGATTTCGATGCCACAGGCATGAGCAGCGTACAGTTCAGCTTCGATCTGTACCTGGATAACAACAGCCCTTATGTCGAAAACAAAATGACCTGGCAAATCTGGAATGGCAGCACCTGGATCAACCTGGGCAGCTATAGCACTATGGATGGTGATCTGCCTTGGACCCACTATTCCTATGATGTCTCTGCACACGCTTCCAACCGCATCTTCAAGATCCGTTTCGTAGCCAGCGGTTCAAATAGCTACGGAATCCGCTGGTGGTACATCGACAATGTCTATCTTGGCGAAGCACCTGTCCCTCCCATCGCCCTGCCCTTCACCGAAGACTGGGCCAGCGGCAATTTAACCTCGAATGACTGGACTATAGAAGACAATACCTGGGGAGTCGTTTCCAATCTCGGAAACCCTGCTCCTTCGGTACGTTTCAACTATTCCCCACATTTATCTGACTACAGCAGTGCTCTGTATAGCCGTGATTTTGATGCCAGAGGCATGAACAGCGTAGAGTTTAGCTTTGATCTGTACCTTGATAACCATGACGACTCTGTAGAAAACGTGATGAGCTGGGAAATCTGGTATGGTGACACCTGGATCAGCCTGGGCAGCTATAGCTCTGTGGATGGTGATCTGCCCTGGACTCACTATAGCTATAATATTTCGGAAATTTCAGCGATCCCCATGTTCAAGATCCGCTTCCTGGCCAGCGGGGAACAAAACTTCTTCATAAACAAGTGGCTCATCGACAATATCTATCTTGGCGCACCGGCTGCCATCACCCTGCCCTTCACAGAAGACTGGGAAAGTCTTATTTTCGGGACTAATTTCTGGACTATCGATAGTGAGAACTGGAGGACTTTTTATGTTGGAGAAAACCCGGATGCCGCTGCAAGCTTTTTCTATTTGCCTGGGGTAACTGACTACAGCAGCGCCCTCACCAGCTATGATTTCGATGCCACAGGCATGAGCAGCGTACAGTTCAGCTTCGATCTGTTTCTGGATAACCACAGTACCTCTGCTGAAAACAAAATGACCTGGCAAATCTGGAATGGCAGTACCTGGCACACCTTGGGTAGCTACAGCTCTCTGAGTGATGATCTGCCCTGGACCCACTATTCCTATGATGTCTCTGCATATGCTTCGAACCGCATCTTCAAGATCCGTTTCCAAGCCAGCGGAGTAGATAGCTACGAAATCAACGGGTGGTACATCGACAATATCAAGCTTGGCGCACCGACTGGCGGCCTGGGTACAGTGACAAATCTTGTCATAAGTAAATCTGCCACTCGGATCCTCCTAAACGGCAACTCCGTACCTGGAGCTACCTGGTACAGTGTATATTACAGTGAAGATCCCGATGATCCCTTTGTTCTGCTCGGCACTGTAGATACAGCAATAGCGTCTTTCGGAATCAATTTATCAAGCTTGCCGGGCAGTAAGTACTTCTTTAAAATGACTGCCGGAAACGGACCCTGGCCCAGTGGATCAAGACTGGACAATGCCCCTGTTTCCAGCTCAAATATCATATCTCAACCAGACCTAACAACTAACCCACAGCTAAACCAGTCCAAGCCTTCCAAAGGACTAAGACCAAACTAAGGAATATCAAACATGAAAAGACTCATCTTACTCATCAGCATCCTGGCGCTTTTCCTGGGCTTATTTGCCGAGAACATGGTGATCGGACAAGGAACTGCGCCCCAACGCTACCCGCTGGGAAGCTATTTTGGTTACGAACGCAGCGCAGCCTTATATACTGCCGCCGAGATCGGCTTAGAAATGACCAGTTCGCAGAACATTAAGATTGATCAGGTAGGATGGCTACCCACCGCTACTACAACAGCAGCAGTGCCCACCAAAATATACCTGAAAACTACAAACACCCCCACCTTGGTTAATGGCACCTGGGCTACTATGATCAGTGGAGCCACCCTGGTTTATTCTGGAACCCGAACCGGCACAACGCCCGACTACTGGAATGCCTACAATTTCTTTACAATCTTTAATCTGAACAGGAACGATCACCTGATGATCCTGGTAGAAAGAAACTTTGGCGAAGAAGGAAGTGGCACCGCCGGTGGTGTGAGCAACGGTGGTAAAATCCTGGCAAGTTCGCGTCCCGGTACTCATCTTGTCTGGAATCAAGACCTTACTGCCCCCACGGGCAATGGTACCGCCGTAGATTTACGCCCCAATGTATATTTACGATACGAGCCCAATGCCACCATCACAAACTTCCCCTTTAATGAAGGATTTGAGCTTGAGAATACTGATCAGTCCACCAATATCAAGAATTGGTCTCAGATCACCGGTCCTGCTTACACCAGCAGGTCCTGGACAGCAAACAGGACTGCCAGAGACTACAACAGAGCGCCCAAAGCTGGCTTTTGGAACGCCTTTTTGAGATATGACGGACAATCCACTCTCGTCAGGCCTGTGCAGATGACTGCCGGTAAATTCTACACCGTCATTTTGCATGCCCGTCAAGACGGTACGGACACTTCTGCTGCCAAAATTCAGGTCAAATGCGGTACTGAAGGCACTCTGGCTGGCATGAATCAAACCATCATAGAGCGAACTGGTCTGAGCAATGGAGATTACCAATCGTTTTACGGAACGTTCATTCCCCCCAGCACCGGTATTTACTATATCGGTATTCAGGGCTGGCTCAACAACTCTCCCTGGTACATCAGCCTGGATGACATCACCATCAATGAACGTGATTGGGACTCTACTATCACAAGTTTCCCCTTCTATGAAAGTTTCGAAACCGGAAATGAATTTGGGTCATTTTATGTCAACAATTGGGGCCAAGTCCCCGGTCCTGAATATATGGATGGCTCTTGGATGCCGAGTACGAACACTTTAACCTACAACAACACGCCCAGAACAGGCGCCTGGAACGTCCGTTTAAGAAAGGAAGGACAAACTTTCCTGACCAGGAAAATAGAGCTGACCGCCGGCAAGGCATACTCCCTGGAGTTCTTTGCCCGTCAAGATGGCAGTAATCCTGCTAATGCCAAAGTCCAGGCCAAATTCGGCGCTACGCCCACCACTATGACTGAAACCATCGTTGCTCAGACTGGGCTGACCAATGGTGATTATCAAAGGTTCTACGGGGAATTCACTCCCCCCAGCACAGGCGATTACTATATCGGTATCCAAGGCTGGATCAATAACAATGCCTGGTACATCAGTATGGATGACATCACCATCGATGAATTGCCTCCCGCTCCCCCCATCGCGAGCTTCCCCTTCTTTGAAGGTTTTGAAACCGGAAATACTGATGATTCCACCATGATCAAGGATTGGGCTCAAATTGACGGGCCTACTTACACCAACCAATTCTGGACGGCAAGCAATAACGGAACATACTACAACACCGCTCCCAGAACTGGCAATTGGAGCGCAACCCTAAGATATAGTGGACAGTCCACACTGTTCAGGAGAATAGAGCTGATTGCCGGCAAGATTTACTCCGTCGAGCTCTATGCCCGCCAGGATGGCAGTACTACCACTGATGCCAGCATTCAGGTTCAATATGGCACTGGGCCCACTCTTGCTGATATGAATCGCACTATTATTGCTCCGACGGGCCTCAGCAGTGGTAATTACCAAAGGCTCTACGGATCATTCTCCCCTACTACTACCGGTATTTACTATATAGGTATTCAGGGCAAGATCAATAACACTCCCTGGCGCATCAGTTTGGATGATATTACCATCGATCAATTGCCCCCCATCACCAGCCTTCCCTTCAGGGAGAATTTCGATACCGGACACACTAACCTATTACCCCCCAATGACTGGGCTCAAATCAGCGGTCCCATGTATACCGACAAAGAATGGGTGATGAACCATAGTGAGATAACTTACAACAGAAAGCCCAGATCTGGCACATTCAATGCTACCCTGATGTGGAACGGCCAATCCTGTATGTACAGACCCATACAGATGACTGGAGGGAAAACCTACTTCATCGAATTTTATGCCCGCCAGGATGGTAGTACTCCCACAAATGCCGATATTCAGGTCAAATACGGTAGTCAGCCCACTCTCGCCGGCATGAATCAAACCATTATTGCTGAGACAGGCCTGACCAATGGTGATTATCAAAGGTTCTACAAAACCTTCAGCCCCACGAATACAGGGCTTTACTATATCGGTATTCAGGGTTGGATCAATAGCGGTCCCTGGTACATCAGCCTGGATGACATCATCATCGATGAACTGGCCCCTGCCATCACCAGCCTCCCCTTCGTGGAAGGTTTCGAAACCGGAAATACTCACAACTTACCTGTTATCAAGAATTGGAATCAAACTTTCGGTCCCGAATATTCCAGAAGAAACTGGACAGCGAACAATACCAATACAAGCCTGAATAGAACACCCAGAACCGGCACTTGGAACTCCACTCTGGCATATAACGGAGAAACCACTCTGACCAGACGCATACAGCTCACAGCCGGCAAGGCTTACTCCGTGGAGCTCTATGCCCGTCAAGATACCGATAATCCTGCCAATGCCAAGATTCAGGTGCAATATGGCATTGATGGCTCTCCCACCGGCATAGATCAAACTGTCATTGCGCAGACGGGCCTGACCAGTGGTGATTACCAAAGATTCTTCGGGACCTTCACGCCCACGGTTACCGGTCTTTACTATATCGGCATTCAGGGCTGGATCAACCATCTCGCACAATACATCAGTCTGGATGACATCACTATCGCTGAAATGGCCACTCCCATTGCGAGCTTCCCCTTTAGGGAAAGTTTTGAAGTAGGAAACAATGATCAGTCCGCTACTATCAAGAATTGGATTCAAGAAGCAGGTCCTCAATATAGTTCCAGACGTTGGGCTGCAAACGGCTCCCTCGAAACGAACAACAGGAAGCCTAGAACCGGTATCTGGAACGCCTTCCTGATGTATGATGGACAATCCAGTCTGATCAGACCACTGGCGCTTATAGCTGGTAAAACTTACTACATTCGGCTGTATGCCCGTCAAGATGGCACTAATGCCGCAAATGCGACAATAAAAGTTAATTACGGCCCCGAAGGCTCTCTCGCAGGCATGATTCAAAACATCATCCCTGAAACGGGTCTGACCAATGGTGATTACCAGGACTTGTACGGGACCTTCCGTCCTGCTACCACCGGCATTTACTATATCGGCATTCAAGGCTGGATCAATAACGTCCCCTGGTACATCAGCCTGGATGATATCATCATCGATGAGCTGCCTCTGCCCATCACGAGCTTCCCCTTCGTGGAAAGTTTCGAAATCGGGAATACCGATCAGTCCTCCACTATCAAGAATTGGATGCAAGCCACCGGTCCAGATTATCTCCACAAATACTGGACGGCAAACAGTTCCGAAACTATCCACAACCGCACCCCCCGGACAGGGGATTTCAATGCCTCCCTGGCCTGGGAAGGAGAATCCTGTCTCATCAGACCCATGGAGCTGGCAGCCGATACAGAGTACTATATCGAGCTCTATGCCCGTCAAAACAGCAATATACCCGGCGATGCCAAACTTCAGATTAAATATGGCAATCACGGCTCTATCGGTAGTATGACTGAAATTATTGTTGCTCAAACGGGATTGGTGAATGGTAATTACCAAAGGTTCTACGGAACCTTCAGCCCCGCAACTGCCGGTACTTACTATATCGGTATTCAGGGCTGGCTGAACTACGAACCCTATTACATCAGCCTGGATGACATCACCATAGGTATCGTGATTCCCGAACCCCTCGCACTGCCCTTCACAGAAGACTGGGCCAGTGAAGATTTGATGGCCAATCACTGGACTAAAGAAGGCGACAATTGGTGGGTGGATGCTGAAATAGGATCACCTGAGCCCTCTGTACAATTTTACTGGTCACCTCGGGTATACGACTACGAAATTGCCCTTAACAGCCATGACTTCGATGCCACGGGTATGAATCATGTGCAATTGAGCTTCGATCTGCGCCTGGATAACGATGACGACACTATTGAAAACATGATGGCTTGGAAAATATGGGATGGCGATAGCTGGAATTGGCTGGGTGAATACAGCTCACTGGATGGAGAGCTGGACTGGACCACTTATAACTACGATGTCTCTCAATATGCTTCCAACCGCATCTTCAAGATCAGTTTCGTAGCCTCCGGCATAGATAGTTACCAAATCAACAATTGGTACATCGATAATATCACCCTTGCCGAACCGACAGCCGGCGGCCTGGGTACTGTTACTGATCTTGTCATCAGCCAGGTTGGCAGCAATATCATCCTGAACTGGAGTCCTGTGGATAATGCCACCTGGTACCATGTCGAGAAAAGTCCAAACCCTGCCGGACCCTTTGTTTCAGTGGGTTGGGTGGAGACCAATATGGTCCCCATCGCCATGACAGGCCTGCCTGGCAATAGGTATTTCTTCAGAGTAATGGCTGGGAACGGTGCCAGATTCGGTAGAGAAATAATGATTTCTGCCCCTGCCACAATTAGCCCCTCGCCTACTCGAATTGAAAAACTGGAGCTTTCCCCGAAAACAAAACGCAAATAACTAACTAATCTATAAGCAGATAAAAGCCCCGCATTTGCGGGGCTTTTATCAGTTTGACGAAAGAGCCGCCACCTTGAGTCTTTCAAAGCAGATTTTAGCTATCGGCTTCTTCGGCCCTATCATGATTAGCTCCTGCTTAGGTTTAGTGGAACCCATTATGGTATTACTGTACCAATTTCAAGTGCTATCTACAGTGGTTGCTGTATCGCCGGAATGATAATTTTGAAGCTTGGTGTTGTGGGCGGAACGGAGTCCGCCCCTACATAA
>CAXZAB010000033.1:0-14155 GCA_964293715.1 uncultured bacterium
CATGATTTTTTCGAGCGGGAGATTTGATCTCACCGATTTGGAAGAGGATGCCAAAGATATTGAAATCAATGTGGTGTTTGGGTCAGCTGAAGTCGTTTTGCCCAATCATCTACAATTTGATATCGAACCCACTACGGTTTTTGGAGCCACAGTGCTTCCCGAGCGTAGTCAATTCGGTTTTGGTGATAGCCATTTTCAGACCGGCAGCGGGCAGGGCAGAGCGATACATATCGAGTCTAACACCGTCTTTGGCCGCATAGAATACATCTTCCAGGATGTACCTGGCAAAGAGATTCTCGAACCTCTTGATCCTGAAGCTTACAGCACAGGTACCGACAGCGATTTTTAAGCTCAGCACATGAAAAGACTGGCCTTTGTCATCGCTTTGATGATGATTACAAGCACGGTATTTGCCGACGAGATAGGTTACGCCTTATCCGGAGGCGGAGCCCGGGGTTTTGCTCATATTGGCATTCTCAAGGTCTTGGAAGAAGAGGGGCTGAAGCCGGATTACATCTCCGGAACCAGCATCGGAGCCATCATCGGGGCTTTGTATGCCTTGGGCTACGACGCTACTGAGATTCAGGAGCTGGCTTGTAGCACTGATTGGGATGCCGCGATGAAGGACAAAGTTTCGCGTCGGAATCTTTATATCGGGCAAAAACGCTGGGCACCTTATGGCAATGCCGTATTTGAGCTTGATGAAAAATGGAGGCCCAAGCTTCCCTCTGCAATGTTCAGGGTCAATTCGCTCAATTTGAAGTTATTTGATCTGGTTGCAAGCGCTGCTCAGGAGCAGGATTTTTCCCGCTATCTGATCCCCTTCAGTTGTGTCGCCACAGATTTGGGCACGGGCCAGCCTTATGTCTTCAAATCAGGGTCTCTGCTGCAGGCTCTGAGGGCATCAATATCCATTCCCAGTATATTGCCCCCGTTTGAAGTGGAAGACTTGTTCTACATCGATGGAGGAATTTCTCAAAACCTTCCTATCGCAGAAGTAAAGGAGATGGGAGCGGACCTGGTGGTGGGCATCAAGGTAAATTCGTCGCTCAGGGACGCAAAGCAATTAAGCAGCATTGTGGATGTTCTGGACCAAACCATCAATATCGGAATCACCCGTAATCTCAAAGAGAATCTGGATCAATGCGATCTCCTTCTGGAGCCGGATCTTATGCAATACTCTTCCACCAATTTTAAACACGTGAATGAGATCATCGCTATCGGCGAAGATTATGCCCGTGGGCATATCGAAGAAATCAGAGCTTTTACCACGACAATTCAGCATAGTGAGGAAAAGGCGGATACTGGCTTTGTAAAAGCTCTGGAATCCTTCTTTGTAAGCAGTATTGAAGTATATGGCAATAAATATCTTAGTGCAGCCAAAATCCGCGAATACTTGGGGCTGCAACCTGGCAAGACTTTATCCAAACAAGAGATTTTTGCAGCTTGCCAGCGAGCCTGGAATTCGCAATACTTCAATGTCTTATACCCGGATCTCGTGCCTTTGGAGGATAAAGAATATCAGCTCAATATCCATGTAAGTGAGCGCCAACCCAAGACTATCGCCATCAATAACTCCTATAATGACGTGGAAAAGCTCACTGCCAGCGTGATTCTCAGCGTGGAAAACCTCCTGCTGAAGAACTCAAGATTTATAGCTGCCGTGATCCTGGGCGGCAAAAACGAGCTGAATGTCGATTACGTAAAGAATTTCGGGGATTTCTGGGGAGTTTACTATCGTCTTTTTCCTTATTTCAATGAGAAAACTCTGTATGTGTATAATGATGATCACTACCGGATCAATAGCGTGAAATCTCTGGAGTGGGGCGGCACCACAGGCTTGGGACTCTTTACCAAGGACATTGCCATCGCAGAGCTTTTTTGGTATTATAGCAATACCAATCTGTACCGGGGGATTTCAGAATCTGAAATGCCGCCCAGGCGTTATGCGGTGAGCGGAATTGGCCTAAAAGCTTATCACGAGAGCCTGGATGACTACATCTTTCCTTATAGTGGAGCCAAGCTCATAGGCAAGTTCAATTTTGCCCGGGACGAACAGCTTTCGGATTATATTTATAATAGCATGAGGGGGCATCTGGAGGGGTATCTACCCATGACAAGTGGTCTCAGCCTCAAAGCTGCGGCCAATATCGGCAGCTATTTTGATTCCGTTCCTTCAGATAAGTTTGATCCTTTTGCCATTGGCGGCATAGATGGTTTCAAGGGCTATTCCCGCTATGAAATAAGTGCACCGCATTTTTGGATTTATGATTTCGGTATAGTTTATAATCCGGTCAAAAACTTGCATTTTCAGGCTGGTATTCAAAAGATGGGCTATGATGACAATGAGTTTTGGGCCAAAGATATCCAGAAAGAATATTGTTACTATGCCGGGATGGGATACAGCACCATGTTTGGGCCTCTGCGCCTGCAAATTGCCCTTAATGAGCGCAAGAATCTAAACACGATGCTTTCGCTGGGCTTTGATACAGATATCTTCGAGTTTTCCAGAAAGTAAAGTTAGAGCTGCGGGTATCCGGTAATCAGGACATTATCCTGCAACTTCTTCACTTTTATCCTTTCCAGCAGAACGGCGCGCTCAACGTTATGCCGGTCATAATTTTGAAATATACTTTTCTCTCCGCCCAAGATCATATTCCCGTAAAAAATCATACACTTATCTACCAGCTTTGCCTTCCAAAAAGCTTCGCTGAGCCGGTTTCCGGTTTCCAGCAGCACAGAATATAGTTTCATCTCATAAAGCACGTTCATCACCGCTTTCAAATCCAGCTCATCTTTGTGGCCGGCAATCTGTTTGAGCTGTAGCCCTTTGTCCTGCAAGGCCTGGATTTTACTCTCTTCGGCCTGAATATACATGAGCATCGCAGGAAATTCTTTAGCACTTGCCACCAATTTTGAGGACAGGGAAACATCCAAAGCGGGGTCCAAGATTACCCGCAGGGGCTGTTTGGCAGAGCGTAGACCACGAGCGTTTAACATGGCATCGTCATGGGCCACACTTCTGATACCGGCCAAAACTACCTCGACCTGAGAGCGGGTTTTGTGTACAAATTTGCGCGAGGCGGGATTTGAGATCCATTTTGAGCTGCCGTCACTGGCAGAGTATTTGCCATCCAAAGACAAGGCGCTTTTCCAGATCACAAAAGGACGCTTACGCTCAAGGAAACAAATATAATATTCCAATTGTTCGGTGATTTCCTCAGCAAAAGATCCGTGTTCAACCTCTATTCCGGCTTCCTGCAAAGTCTTGATGCCTTTGCCTGAGACCAGGGGATTGGGGTCCAAGATGCCCACAACCACCCGTTTGATGCCAGCTTTGATGATAGCTGCGCAGCAGGGCGGAGTTTTGCCAAAAATGCAGCAGGGCTCCATGCTCACATACAAGGTCGCACCTTTGCTTTTAGGGCCGGCAGCTTTGATGGCCACTATCTCAGCATGGTCATGGCCGTAAGGCTGGGTATTGCCTTCGCCCACGATTTTGCCGCTATTTACTATCACTGCGCCCACAAAAGGATTGGGGGAGCATTTACCACGAGAGCGTTCTCCGGCCCTCATGGCGAGTTTCATATAGTATCTATCCATAAAGTTCTAGATTCTTCTTTGCCATTTCGTGAGTGGGGAAACTTGTCAGAGTTTCGCGCCACAAAGTCAGGGCTTTTTCTTTGTTACCACCGGCCAGGTGAGCTATGGCCAGGTTGTTTATAGCATCTGCATTATCAGGTTCGAGCTCCACCAATGCGGCAAACCATTTTATGGCATCAGGATAGTTTTTATCATTCAAATTAATCAGTCCCAAATGCATATAGGGAGGACCAAAGGAATTGTCCAGGGCGATCGAAGCCAGAAAATCCTGTATGGCCTTATCGGCTTGCTTTACCAAGAGCCAGTATAGAGCCTTGTAATAATATAAATCTGCACTATCAGGATAGCTGCGCAAAGCCTGAGAGATTTCATTGAAGGCCTTGGTTTCTTCTCCATTGGCCAGAATTTGTGCTATCAGCTGATACAGTTCATTTTGCTGGAAGTACAAAGCAGGATTGCCGTTCAGGCTTTGCCGCACATACCATTTACTGTCTTCTTTGCGCAAGATAAGGGTATATTCGTCACGATGGTTGATCTCTACAAAGATGATAGCCTGAGCGCCATCCTCTGATAATCCGCTGTGGACATAGCTGTAGTGTTTGAGCTTTTTGAGGAAAGGGATACTTTGGATGAGCTTTGCATAAAGGCCGTGCAGATCTGCCAGCCCCGAGGTGTTCAGGGTGAGGCCACGCAGCTTGTCATATTCCAAGGCGATGATGTGATCCAGATATCTGCCTGCCACATCTTCTGCAGTTTCTATTTCCGCTTCTTTTTGATAGGGAAGATCCAGTTTTTGCATCAGATAATCCACCGGGAAATTCCCGGGATATTGGAATTCGGACAGGATATCCAAGGCCATCTTTTTGTCTTCTGCGGCCAGCTTGCGTGGGGTTTTCCCGGCAAAGATATCACTTGCTTTGCTGATCCAGATATCGATATAAGCTTTTGCGGCATGCACAGCTTCGTGATTGTTGTCTGCCTTGAAAGCGGGGAAGGGGCTGCCGGCTTCGAGTTTGGGAGCATAAGGGCAGGTGTCCGGACACTTCAGATCGATGCGCAGCTCGTTACAACAGCGCCAGCACAGACCTTTGTTGATCCTGGGGCAGAGCCTGAGCGCCCGTTCACTACGGCATTTTTTACAGCGGTCTTTACGGCCTAAAGCGAACATGGTAGCTCCGGCATTGGAATGCGAATCCGCTTGTAAGCGCTGTGGGCGATCAGTTTGTAAACCATATTGACCTGGTTTTGGTCAAAACCATCCAGATCATCCATATTATATATTGCCCAGAGAATCTCGTCCAATTTATGGTAAGAGATGCCGATCTCCTCTTCGTCAGACTGATCTTGCCAAAGATCAGCAGTGGGCGCTTTGCTGATAATTCTTTCCGGCAAGCCCAGGACTCTGGACATATTCCAAACCTCTGTCTTATATAGCTGGGCAATGGGCTCCACAGCTGCAGCTCCATCGCCGTGCTGCGTAAAATATCCGGTCATAAACTCACTTTGATTGGTAGTTCCCAAGACCAAAGCCTGATGTTTTACAGACAGGTCAAACAGCACGCACATACGCACTCTGGCCATCCAATTGCCCCTGCGCAGAACGTTGGCATCCGGCTCATGAACGTCAAAATAAGCGTCCACCATGGGGCTGATGTCGATGGTAAGAGACGGGATGTCCAGATGCTCACAGAGCAAGCAGGCATCCTTTCCACTTTCAGCACTACTGCCCCGATAAGGCATAGATACGCCAATTACCTGGCTTTTTCCTATAGCTCGCGCGGCCAGAGCGGCAGACAGCGCACTGTCTATCCCTCCGGAATTCCCGAATATATATTTCTGATGTCCGCTGGCCTTAAGGTAAGCTTTGAGGAAAGCGGATATCTTGTTAATCTCATTGTGGAAATCAATCTTTCGCATGTGTGACTCCTCTCATTTACTATGTGACAAGAACCAAAAGACCTGCCTCAGGTCAAGGAATATTTATTTGGATCCCGCCATTTTTTGGCTTACTAAAAAGCCAGTGGGTGATAAATATGGCTTCGATGCTGTCGCCAGAATCAATGCCTGCCCGTTGCTTGGGCCAACATCGCTCGTACTGCATTGTGCACATTGGCTCCCTTCATTTCGCCTCCTGGAATCTTTATCAAAAGGCTAAGTTTATTATTCCACAAACTGGTGCAATCTAAACTTCCGAAACTGGTGCACTTTTGACTGCCGTCTACACAATGTGCCATCCAGGGCACAATGCCAAGCCTAAGAGAGCAAAGCAATGTTTTTATAGTATTTTGTTCATTGCTTTTGCCCAGAGCTATAATTATACTATTATATAGCGTTAAGATAGGGCTTGTTGCAGAAAAAAGGTATGATTTAACTATGATTGTCTTATGATTTACTTGACATAGAATCTCATGTTTTTATAATTGACATGTTATCGGCTTTTATATTAGCTGGTATTGTGGCATGTTGACGATCGATATGACTACAGTTTTAGGTTACTGTGGAAAATAATCTACAATTAATGATAAATTTCGATGTAAATCACGTTGAAATTGATTGACAACTAAATTAACAAATATATATTCACATTATGTGTAAAATACAATGAGGTAAAAAACATGTTTGAACTAACTACAATGAGTGTAGTGGCGGATTTTCTTACAGCAGAGCGCATCACTCTGATGATCAGAGTGGTCTTGATGCTGGCAATAGGTATACCGCTTATCGGACTCATCAAAAAGGTACTAAAACGCATTATTAAGGATAAGCTTGAAAAGCAATCTGAAGTTATGCTCGTGCGTACGGTAAAGTATACCTTAGTCTTGCTTCTGCTTATGATGATCCTAAATGAATTTGGTTTTAAAATTTCCGCGATCTTGGGAGCTGCAGGTATTTTCGGGGTGGCCATCGGTTTTGCCTCTCAGACCAGTATTTCAAACATCATCAGTGGGATGTTCTTGATTTCTGAAAAACCTTTCTTGATAGGAGACGTGATAGAAGTCAATGATAAAGTGGGGACAGTCCAATCCATAGATTTGCTTTCGATCAAGCTCAAGACCTATGACGGACGCTATGTAAGGGTTCCCAATGAGGCCATGATCAAAAATGATGTGATAAACCTCACTCGTTTTGATATCCGCAGGGCGCAGCTGGTAGTGGGTGTATCCTTCCGAGAAGACTTGCACAAGGTGATGGCTATTCTCCAAGAGATCGCTGATACCGTTCCCGGAGGGCTCAAAGATCCTGCGCCGATGCTGCTTCTGGATGGCTGGGGAGAATCCCGCATTAATATCGATTTTGGCGTTTGGACCAAGACCTCTAACGTCTTTAACATGAAGAATGAACTCATCTTCGCCATCAAGGATCGTTTTGATGAAGAAGGTATCGAGATTCCCTTCCCCCGTGTATCACTTTATTCCGGGAAGGGCCAGCCAGTTTTAGAAGAAGAAAGCTTAATAAATGAACAAAAAGAAAATGAACAAAATGAAATAAAGGAAGTATAAGCTATGAAGAAAAATATACCTATCATAAAAGCTATCATATTTGATCTTGATGGCACATTGCTGGATAGCATACAAGATATTGCCGGTGCCGTGAACAAAGGCTTGAAAGATATGGGATATCCCCAGCATCCCCTGGAGTCTTTCGGCAACTTTGTGGGCCATGGACAGAAGGAGTTGGTCAAACGAGCTCTGCCTGAAAATCATCGCAGTACAAAAGACGTCGAGAACATGTCCAAGAAGTTTTGGGATTTTTATGATCTCGAATGGTATATGACCACCAAACCGTTCCCAGGGATATTGCATATGATTCAGCTGGCAGTTGCCAGAAAGATCAAACTGGCCATTCTGTCTAATAAGGCACAGTATTTCACCAAAAAGATGATTCGTCACTTCTTCAGAGGTGCGATGATTCAGCACACCAAGAATCCCTTTGGAATTTATAGCGGTGAGCAGATTGATAAACCCACCAAGCCCGATCCCACCTTGGCTCTGGAGCTTGCCAAGAAACTGAAAGTGGCTCCGGAAAATATTGCTTTTGTAGGCGATATGGCAGTTGATATAGAAACTGCCAAGCGGGCCGGAATGATAGCTGTGGGAGCAGCTTGGGGATTTGCCGGAAAGGAAGCACTCAAAAAAGCGGGAGCGGATATTATCTTTGATTCGCCTACCGAATTTGCCACCTATCTGGAACTCCAGCCCCTTATGTAAAACAATGAAAAGCTACCGTAAAGAGTTGTGGTTCAATACCACACAAAGACGAGAGTATCTCAATATCACAGCTCAGGTGCAAAGTGTGCTCGCCGAATCAGGCATCTCAGAGGGCCTGATTCTGGTGAATGCTATGCATATCACCGCTTCGGTTTTTATCAACGATGACGAGAGTGGCTTGCACCAAGATTTTGAAAAATGGCTGGAAGGCCTGGCTCCAGAGAAGCCCCATAGTCAATATCACCACAATGGGTATGAAGATAATGCCGATGCCCATCTCAAGCGTCAGATTATGGGCCGGGAAGTGGTGGTTGCCATCACAGAAGGCAAGCTGGATCTGGGCCCTTGGGAACAGATATTTTATGGAGAGTATGACGGTAAACGCCGAAAGAGAGTACTGGTCAAGATAATCGGAGAATAGTAGGGGCGCTCTTTGGTAGCGCCCATGGCCTTAAGCAAATATCTGTTATCATTATTGAATAGGTATTAGTTTTGCATCCCAAAATCGTCACTTGGACTGTAAGCTGAACTTTCCTGCTACAAGCTCTGGAATGCTCTCTATCAGCCTTTTAGCCTCATTTTTGAGATGGGGCAGATCGTGTCGGTTGTCTATTACGAGATCAACCTTGGCTGCCTTCTCGGCATCCGGCATCTGTTGATCAAGGCGTAGCTTGAGGTTTTCAAGCTGTCCGGGATCACGCTGTTCAAGACGCTTTAGAACCACAGATCTGGGGGCTGTGACCAGGACCAGGTAGTCATAATGTGCTTCCAGATGCGCTTCAAAGAGCAGGGGGATCTCAAAAAACAGCACTTCCTCATCAGATTTTCTTTCCTCTTCGGCAAAGAGCTTTAAAACCCTGGGATGTATTTCAGAATTCAGATATTTCAGCTCCTGAGCATCGTGAAAGACAATTTCTGAGATTGCCTCTTTGTCCACCAGTCCATTGCGAAACACCTTGTCTCCCCATCTTTTATGCCAAAGCGGTGCCAGGGAAAACAGAATATCCTGGGCGAGATCATCAGCAGAAAAGACCTGTTTGCCAAACTGCTTTAGATATTTACAGAAGCTGCTTTTCCCGCTTCCGATATTGCCGGTGATGGCGATCTTGAGAGGTTTACTTTGCGGCATCGGTAATGATCTGCATCAGTTCTTCAAAAGCGATATTGGTGGTAATGTGTCCGCCTTGGGTTACAGAAACCTGCCCGGTTTCCTCGGATACAATGATGGCAATGGCATCAGTAGCTTCGGTGATTCCGATGCCGGCCAGGTGCCGGGTGCCAAATTTGCGGGCATATTCGGAATTTTGTGAGAGCGGGAGCACTACTTTGGCAGACATGATCCGATTGTCGCGAATGATGATTGCACCGTCATGCAAGACGCTTTTGGTATTGAAAATAGTGAGGATAAGACGCATAGAGATATTGGCATCGATCTGTTCCCCTTTCTGGATGTATTCGGTGAGCCTGGTCTTGTTTTCCAAAACGATCAACGCACCGGTCTTGCGGAAACTCATGGAAGATACAGCGTCGATCAAGGGCGTATAAATGGAAGATTCCTCCCCCTTGGAAAAGACAGATTTCAGCTCTTTGGCGAGATTCAATTTGGTGAGAATGGTCCTCAGCTCTGGCTGGAAGAGGATCACAATTGCCAATATCCAATAAGTTCGGATTCCGCTAAGCAGGGCAGTTAAAATCTGAAGTTCAAATATACTGGCCAATAAATACAAAATAAATAGAAAGAGCAAGCCCCAAAGTACTTGGTATCCGCCCGATTTGCGAATGATCAAAAGAGATTGATAGATCAAAAATGCAATGACCAGGATATCTATAATATCTTTAAATTGAGGAATAAGAAATCCCATTGTTAAACTCCTGAATCCAAAATAGCGTTGAATACGTCCAAAAATTGACGGTGAGCCTGCACATCATGCACGCGGATGATGCTAACCTGGCTCAGGCAGGCCAGCATGGTGGTGGCCAGGCTGCCACCCAAGCGCTGATTTGCCGGCGAGGCTGAAATAGTGTGGATAAAACCTTTGCGTGATGCACCCAAAAGAACTGGATAGCCCAGTTTACCAAGGGTGTCCAGCTTTGCTAAAAGCGTGAGATTGTGCCGTAGTTTTTTCCCGAAACCAATGCCTGGATCAATGATAATACGCTCTTTGGCAATGCCTTGGGAAATAGCGTAATCTGCACGTTGCCTTAAGAAATCACAGACTTCAGCCAGCACGTTTTCGTAGTGGGGATTGTCTTGCATGGTGTCCGGTCTGCCCTGCATATGCATCAAAATCACTCTGGTGCCGGGGTGCGCAGCTATCACCTTCACCATTTCGGGATCGTATTGCAAAGCTGAAATATCATTGATAATGTCCGCCCCCAGAGCAATAGCTTGTTCGGCGACTTCAGCTTTTTGGGTATCGATGGAAATCAGAACTTTAGGGTCTTGGGCTTTGATTTCTGCCAAAACCGGCTTGATGCGCTCCCATTCGAGCTCCGCAGGTACTTCACCGCTGCCGGGACGGGTGGATTCTGCGCCGATATCCAGGATCTGGGCTCCGGCCTCGATCATTGCCATAGCATGCTCCACAGCCGCCGCAGGGGACAGGAAATATCCCCCATCATAAAAAGAATCTTCGGTGAGATTGAGCACACCCATGATCTGGGGCATCTGAAAGCGACTAATACAGTTTGTGATACTCACTTTACTACCTCAAATGAAAATTACAGCGGATGCGATAACGCTTTTCCGGCTTGTATGTGCCTGTGAACCCAAAGCGCCAGGCGTGCATCTCTTCCCGCAGCGCTTCCCAATGTGCCGCACGACGATAGCTGATCACATTCAAACTGTTCATCTGCACCCGCCCCTCTGCCGATAAAGAGAATTCCACGATCACTACATCATTTTCCAAAGGGGTAATTTTGGGCTTCGTTTCACGGATAAAATAGGCGTCAGAGCCGCCTTCAATCAGACTCATAGAAAGTCCGGAACTCCCTGCAACACCTGTGCCTGTGCCTGCGGAAGTGCTCTGCGACTGAGTGAAGGGCGACTCACGCAAGGGCGCGGTCTCAATCTTGGGCTTCGTCTGCGCAGGACTTTCCAGTAAGGGGCTTTCAATATCGTGAAGGGCAGGGCTCTTCTGAGCCGGTAAGACTTCAGCAGGTTTGGCCATCGCGCCTGCAGATTCGGGCATTCCTTCGTTTGCATTGGGATAAGAACCGATCACACCCTCGGATTCCGGTTCGATAATCCAATCAAACTGATGCCATTTAGTTTGGGGCTTCGCCACATTGAACGAGATAATTGCAAAAATCAGCAGCAGCAGGGCATGCAGCCCCAAGGAGATCAAATAAGAGTATTTATCGGGGGTTGGTAAGGTGCTTTTCACCTTTGATCTTCCCCTAAGACCTCGGTGGCAACGAAGATCTTTTCAAATCCGGCTCCGCGGATGATATCCATCAGCGAAATCACTTTTTGCAAAGGAGTGTCTTCGCTGGCAGAAAATCTGACCACCTGCTCCGGATCTGTGAAATCCGCCGTTAAAAGCTCGGCCAGGGCAGGCAGATCTACCGGTTCTCCATTGTAATAAAGCTGATCATCACCAAAATAGCTGATGTGGATATTTTGCAAGGAATGCCTGTCAGCAGATTTTGAACCTGGCAGCCGAATCGGCAAACCACTCTGACTGGTAAAATTTGAGACAATCAAGAGAAAAATGATGAGCAGAAAGATCACGTCCGTCATGGAAATGAGCATTGTGCTGCTGATTCTCTGTTTGGAAAGCTTGAGCTTCATGAGAACTTACGCATCCTGATGGTATATTCGATTCCGTATTCTTGCATGTCTTTGAGAGTGTCTTCCAGTTTTTGGATCAGGTCATTATAGAAAATGATGGCAATGATGCCCACTATCAGGCCACCAATGGTGGTGAGCAGGGCTTCCCAGATACCTCCGGCCAGGATGCTGATATCCACTCCGGCACTGCTGTGAGCCTGAATGCTCATAAACACGCGTACCATACCGGTGACAGTGCCCAAAAAGCCGATCAGGGGAGCCACTGCAGCAAAAGTGCTGAGCCAGCCCATACCTTTTTCCAAACGGTGCAATTCAAGATTGGCAGCGGATTCCATGCTCTGTGAGATCAAGTCCGGATCATCGGTTTGGGCATTGAAGAGTTTGTCCAGCATGAGCCCCAGGGGAGAGCCCCGGCCGTGAAGAGCCAAAGTACCGCGCAGGTCTATCAGCGTATCCTGCCCCTTTAACGCATCCATTAGCTTCTGGTTTGATCTTTTAACTTTGGAGAGCTGGCGGTATTTTTCGATTACGATACCGATTACAGCCACCGAAATTAAAAGCAGTACGTACATTAGAATCCCACCCCGCAGGAGTAAAGATAATACAGACATAGTACCTCTTTTTATTCTTTTTTATATGATCTAAAAGGCTGCCCTTCTTCTTGCGGATAAATCAGCTCAAAGAAGGGCAGATATTATCTTTGTATGTTTTTATCCGTGTTTTTTCATGAATTCATTCATAAACTGAGCTAAGGCGTGTGCAGCAGGTAAAGGCAAAGAATTGTAGGTGCTGGCACGGCATCCGCCTACTGAACGGTGACCTTTGAGGCCGATCATTCCGGCTTTCTTGGCTTCACCGATAAAGAGGGCTTCCAGCTCTTCGCTGGGCATGCGGAAGGTGATGTTCATCAGTGAACGGTCTTCCTTCACTACGTTGCCTTTGAAGAAACCGTTAGAGGAATCGATGGCATCATAGATATATTTAGCTTTGGCTTGGTTATTGGCCGCGACTTTATCCAGTCCGCCCATCGCTTCGAGCCATTTTAAAACCAGACCGACCATATAGATGGTGAAGGTAGGCGGAGTATTGAACATACTTCCGGCTTTGGCATGGACATTGTAATCCATCATCGAAGGCAGACCTTCCTTGGCAGTGGCCAGGAAATCTTTTTTTATGATTGCGATCACGACTCCGGCGGGACCCACGTTCTTTTGGGCACCGGCGTAAATCATGGAATACTTTTGGGCATCAATGGGTTTGCTCATAAAGTTTGAGCTCATATCAGCGATCAGAGGCACTCCGGCTTTTACGTCTGGATCATGATGCCATTCTGTACCGTAAATGGTATTGTTTGGCGTGATGTGCAGATAGGCAGGGTTCTCTGAGAGAGAGTGTGTTTTGGGAATGTAGGTGAACTTTTTGTCTTCACTGGATGCGGCCAGATGCACGGGTAAACCCAGTTTTTTGAGTTCGCCGATGGCTTTCTTGGACCACACACCGGTGTGAACGATGTTGGCAATTTTTCCTTCATGGGCAAAATTCATTGGCACCATCAGGAATTGCATGCTGGCTCCGCCCTGCAAAAAGAGCACATCATAATCATCTCCCAGATTGTAGATGCGCTTGATAGCGGCTTGAGTTTCATCAATAATTGCTTGATATTCTTTGCTACGGTGACTCATTTCCATTACGGAAAGTCCCATTCCTTTGTAGTTGAACAAATCCGCTTGAGCTTCACGAAGAACTTCTTCCGGAAGCACTGCGGGACCCGCGTTGAAATTGTGTACGCGTTCCATTTGGATCCTCCTGGATACATTTTTTATGCTTTAAATGCAATGATTTTACAAGGCATACATTTAGGCAAGCTATTTCTTCTCAAATCAGAATTTCATTGACGTAATGAGGCGTTTTGGCAGTCTGACTCAAAGGATTAAATCTATGTTAGATAAGATATTAAATGAATACCAGATAATTTTAGCCTCTCAATCTCCCAGACGCAGGGAGATTTTTGATATGCTGGGCATCCGTTATGAGCCCCAGAGCAGTGATATCGCAGAACCGGTCACGAAAGAAGACCCCGCTTTGCAGGTTATGCGCAATGCCAAAAACAAGGCAGAAAACGTTTTTGCCAAAAGTAACGGGGACAGTGTCATCGTCGCGGCTGATACCATTGTGGTTTTGGAGGGCAGGATTTTGGGCAAACCGGAATCTGCCGAACAGGCCCATAGCTATCTGGCTGATCTTAGTGGAAATACCCACACCGTGATCACCGGCATCTGTATGATGGGCAGGAAAGGGCAAAAATGCGGCTATGAAAAGACTCAGGTTAGTTTTGCCGCTTTGACGGATGACGAAATTATGGATTATATCAAGACCCAAGAGCCCATGGATAAGGCTGGGGCTTATGGCATTCAGGGCTTTGGTTGCCAATTTATCACCCGGATTGAAGGGTGCTACTTTAACGTGATGGGTTTTCCTGTCCGGCGCTTTTATGAAATAACCCGTGATTTGATCAAGAAGGGGATGCTATGAAGCTTTTCCACAATGCCAG
>CAXZAB010000034.1:0-14062 GCA_964293715.1 uncultured bacterium
TGCCTTGAAATTCCAGAGACATAAAAACCCGGAGGAATCCCCGGGTTTTTATGTCTGTCATATTTTGAGGTTATTTACTCATTACCATTTTGCCACTTAGCTGGGCATCACCAAAGTCGATTATGTAAAAATACACGGCACTGGGCTGAAGCTTGCCTTGCATATCGGTACCATCCCAATACACTTCATATTCACCTTTGCCATCCACGTTCAGGGCCAGAGTGCGGATCACTTGTCCACGCAGATTGTAGATTTTTACTTTCACCAATCTTTTGGCACTATTCGTTACGGCAAAGCGAATCGCCGTGCTGGGATTGAAGGGATTGGGGTAATTCCCTCTCAGAATATAGGCCGGGCTGGCATCCGGAGAGGCTACATCATCTTCATTGCTCCAAGGATCATCATCATCACCAGGGTCATCAGGATCGTCTCCGGTAAAACTGGTGAAGGGAGACATCACGCCATAAGCCAGGCTAATCTCGATTATTTGCAGACGGTATGCCTCTGCTTCTGCGGAATGCTCAGGATGGCTGTAGTACATGCCCATAAGATAGGCAATCTTCATCTTAGCCCAGATTTTGGTGAGGAATTGCTTTTCTGTGACCAGGTTGGTGGCCAGCTCCATATCATAATCATAAGTAACTACGTTATTAAAGGCCTGACCGGTAAAAATGATATCGGTATTACCGCCATTTAGGTATCTTCCGGAAACCAACATCTGGTATCCTTTATACACATTGGGCAGGGGATTGGGATACACTTCTGAGATCCCGGCCGCAGCGCCAAAGGTAATCTGGGGATTGATCAATACTGGATTGGCAATGATATTGTAAAAGGCCGTGATCTGTGTTTCCAGATCGTTATCTCCCAAAAATTGCGCAATTCCATTATTATCCAAGGCCAAAAGGGTGAGTAGCTGTTCGTTGACGTCCTGTCCAATCCCGAAATTAAATAGATTGAGGTTCACTTCATACTGATTAATGAGATTCGAGACATGCTGCACCAAGGCCTGTGTCTGATAAACTCCTTGATTGGCCTGACCATCGGTAAAGAAGATAATGATACTGGCATTATTGGGATTGGCATTCATAAACTGAGGAATTGCCAGATCAAAGGCAGCGCTGACATTTGTCATCCCACTGGCCACGAGCGAGTTTATATAGTTATGTGCCGCAGCACGATTTGTAGGGCTGGCTATAGTGTGTTCTGTAAGATAAGCTGACGCATCCGAGGAAAAAGATACGATGTTGAACATATCATTGGAGTTAAGATGATCCACGATGTAGTTTGCCGCGTTTTTGGCTTGCACCATCTTATTGCCGCCCATGCTGCCAGAACGGTCGATAATAAAGGTAAAGGTTTTGTCTATAACTACCTCATTGTCGCTGGCATCCGGCTCTGCAATAAAGAGGAAAAAGCCTTCGGGATGTTCATCTGGAACTTCATCCAGCTTGGTGCTCATGGTGAAGAGGCCAAATTGCTCTGGATCAAGGCTATAGTTTACCTTGAAATCCGCGATGTTGATTTGGTTCGACGTTGTGTAAGAAACTTGAGCATTATGTCCGTCATTGCTGATTTCACCGTTTAAGCCCACCAGATCGATGCCGACAATGGTGCGTTGCGAAATAAGTGTAAAATCAAACGAGATCTGCTCAAGCAGGGTAGATTGCAGCAACTGGTAATTGTTTTTATAATGAAAAGATACTGATCCTTGATCGTATGGTAAAAGCATCACATAAGTAAGCTCTACCAGGACCGTATGTTCAGCTGCCACGGGATCGGGTAAATTGAAAAACAGGGGATTGTCCCCCATGTAGGTCTGCAGGATGTAAGGCCAGCCGTGAGAAGGATTGGGCGGCAAAGAATCCTGTACCACCGGAGCGAAATTGGCAATATTCCACTCTTCATCTTGCAGCCACCTAAGTTGTGTGGCACTGGCTCCTTCAGGCAGGGGGAACACGTACTTTGGGGTGTTTGCCTGAAAGCTATTCATAAACAGCTGACTGGAGGTTACTATAGCCACCTGATCTTCCACCTCCACGGATACTTCACTACCAACGAGTGTGTAGTACTGGTTATTGAGCTCACCAGTTACTAATACTCCATTACCAAATATTGGCAGGGCAAAAAATAGCATTACTGCCAAAGACACAAATAATGGCGCTTTCATAATCGCCTCCTTTTAGTAGGTATTACGTGTCCTAAAGAGATGCAATATTTGTTCCATACAATAAGATGAATCAAGTTTAGTGAGTGGCTCTCAAGTTTTTTGAAGATTTGGGATCAATAAGACACAATATTGGCAGATATAGCTGTTTTGAAGTAGGAGGCCTGCTCAAAAAGCAGGCCTTACATAAAAGCTGAAATCAAGAAGATATCCTTTAAAAGGTCAATACCTTATCACTATCCACCACCCAATCGGCAAGTTCTGCCATGGTGGCCTTCTCTGCTCCTTCAAAATAAGGATAGTTTTTGTGGATGCCACAACGGGCCATACAGGTACCGCATACTTTTACGGTTACTCCTTTGGCGATAAGATCTTTGAGCATTTGTGAGAGATCCTGATCGTAGCCTTGGGGCGGTTTGCACACATCCCGGGCCATATCCACAGAATCGTTCATCAGGAATATCCTGAGCTCGTTGCCGTTTTCTCTGAGGGTATTGGCCAGACGCAGGCCATTCCAGGTAACATCTGTATTGTCATAGGGTTCGCGGTTAAAAACGATTAGTACTTTCATAATTTACTCCTTTAATGATCCCTTATTTCTCAATTTTCCATTTTCAATTCTCAATTTATTTGCCTTGGTTTCCCTATCCCTTCTATGCCAGATGAGGTGCAATTCAAAGCCTACAAAAGCCAAAAACAAGCCGATCAGACCTCGCCATCCCAAAGCAGGGAAGAGCAGATATAAAGCTGCTGCCATGATAATCCATTCCACCAAAGCCAGTATATTTTGATTCATTTCATCTCCTATCTGATAATGTCCACAGGTATATTTCCCTTATCCTCTATGGCTGCCTTGAGCTTTAGCAATTCAGAGTTATGCAGACGGATACAGCCTTCGGATTCATCGGTGCCGATAGAGGAGGGTTTGTGGGTGCCATGTATGCCGATTCCGCGCCAGGTATTTCCGGAAAAAGAACCTTTGGCGCCTGTGTAGAGAGCAATATAGAAAGGACCATAGGCATCTTTAACAAGCCCTTTGCCATCTCCAAAATCGTGCTCCCAGGCACTGGAATCTTTGATGTAGTTCACCTCGTAGTGTCCTTCGGGAGTGGCGTTGTCTCCTACTTTGGCTTTATCCTTTGGGTTTTTGCCAAGTGCCACATTATAGCTTGTCATAAGCACTCCATCACGGTAATGATGCAGCAAGTGTTGGCTTTTTTCTATGAGCAAGTAGTCTCCCTTGGTAACCATGCGGGCTTTCCGGATGCGGGCAGGATCGGTAGCCCTGCGGATTACGCTGTCTGCAAGCGCAGGAGCAGCCTGGGCAGGAATTTCCGGGGTGACTACTTTCACGCTATCCGGAACTTCGGTCTTGACGAACCGGGCAGCAGAGTCCTTGTTCTTGCGGTTCAGGCTCCAATAAAGAACAAGCAGGGCGACAAGAACCACGCACAGAACAAGGATCAGGCAAGAAGTGCTGGGGTTCTTACGGTTACGTAAACGTTTTAAACTTAAGCTTTTCATATTTCATCCTATTAGTATATAATGTAAATTCATTCTCCAATTTCACTTTAGAATCCACTTTCTTCAGACCTAAGGGAGTGTCAAATAGAATTAACCATAGACACACTTACCGCTGTGGTATATATTGTAAGTTATCAATGGCATCTGGTAAATCATCATTTCATCATCTTATACCTGATATATGGTTTTTGCATGATCGCAAATGCCAGCTTTTATATTTAACTTTTGTTTATTACAAAATACAGTGAGGCGGGCTATAAAATGTGGCTCACTCTTGGTCATTGAGACAGAAAAGCCCAACTATTTTGTAGTAAAACCCGTAAATACGTCAAAACAAAGCAGAAAATTAAATTTGCTCTTGACAGGAAACGGACTATCATAACATTAGCACTCAGATGAACAGACTGCTAAAAACAGAATTACAAAATAATTTAATGATATGGAGGAAAACAAATGGCAAAACAAATGCAGTACGCACATGAAGCTCGTACTTCCCTGCAACGCGGGGTAGACAAGTTAGCTGATGCCGTTAAAGTTACCCTTGGACCCAAGGGCAGAAACGTTGTATTAGACAGGAAATTTGGTTCTCCCACGATTACCAATGACGGTGTAACCATCGCCAAGGAAATCGAGCTGGAGGACGTATTTGAAAATATGGGAGCGCAACTTTGTAAAGAAGTAGCCGAGAAAACTCATGATAATGCCGGTGATGGAACCACCACCGCGACTCTATTAGCTCAGGCCATCATTGAAGAGGGCATCAAGCACGTAACAGCCGGAGTAAATCCGATGTATCTGAAACGTGGTTTGGAAAAAGCCTCTAAGGTGATCGTGGAGAAGATCCGTGAATATTCAAAACCTATTAAAAGCAGTGCCGAAATTGCTCAAATCGCCACCATTAGTGCCAATAACGATCCTGAGATTGGTTCTCTGATCGCTGAAGCTATGGAAAGCGTGGGTAAAGAAGGTATCATCAATATCGAAGAAGCAAAATCTATCGATACCGAATTGGAAAAAGTGGAAGGAATGCAGTTTGACCGCGGTTATATCTCTCCTTACTTTGTGACCAATACAGAAAAGATGATTTCCGAACTGGAAGATCCCTTTATTCTGCTTTTTGATAAAAAAATTAGTGTTATGAAAGATATCCTGCCTATTTTGCAGGAAGTTTCACAGAGTGGCAAGCCCCTGCTCATCATCTCCGAAGACATCGAAGGTGAAGCTCTGGCTACCCTCGTAGTAAATAAACTGCGCGGCATTCTGAACATCGTGGCTGTAAAAGCTCCTGGTTTTGGTGATCGCCGCAAAGCCATGATGGAAGACATCGCCATCCTTACAGGTGCCACCCTGATCTCTGAAGATATGGGTCGCAAACTGGATAGCGCCACTATGGCAGATCTGGGACGTGCGAAAAAAGTCCTGGTAGAAAAAGAAAACACCACCATCCGTGAAGGTGCCGGCGCTAAAAAAGACATTGATGGCAGAATCAAGCAGATCAAAGCTCAGATTGGTGAAACCACATCTGACTATGACAAAGAAAAACTGCAGGAACGTCTGGCCAAACTTTCCAGTGGAGTAGCTGTGCTGCATATTGGAGCCGCCACCGAAACTGAAATGAAAGAAAAGAAAGCCCGTGTGGACGATGCTCTGCAAGCCACTCGCGCAGCTGTGGAAGAAGGAATAGTACCTGGCGGAGGCATTACTCTGATCCAGGCTGCTAAAACCCTCAGAGCTATGAAAGGACTCTCTTTTGAAGAGAAAATGGCTGTGGAAATTATTGCCAAAGCCATGGAAAAACCCCTGTACCAAATCGCCAAAAACGCTGGCGAAGAAGGTGCTGTGGTAGTGGAAAAGATCAAGGGCTTCAAAGATATCCATATGGGATTCAATGCAGCTACCAGTAAATACGAAGATCTTTTCAATGCCGGTATCATCGATCCTGCCAAGGTGGTGCGTAGTGCGGTACAAAATGCCGTATCCATCGCAGCTCTATTCCTGACCACCGAATGCATCATCAGTGATATCCCCGCACCCGAAGAAGCTATGCCAGCAATGCCAAATCCCGGTATGGGCGGCATGGGCGGAATGTACTAAAATAAAAACACATATAATACGATAAATGACAGCCTCCCGTTACTGGGAGGCTTTTGCATATTGACAAAAAGCGGCGGCGGAAATCTAATGCATAAATTAGTATGAAACTTAAGGAATTAACACCCGCAGTACGCCAGACGGTGCTCCTGCTCATGGCAGCAGCAGTCTTCAATGGCGCGATTTTGTCCTTGGGGCAAACGCAGGACATTATAGCCCGCAAGGCCCTGTCTGCCCGGGATTGGCAGTTGATGTTGATGACCATGATTTCACCGATCTCAAATTTTCTGTCCATCTGGTGGGGAAGGCTGTTTGAACGTTCACGCCACAAATCCCGCTACTTTCTGCTGGCCGGGGTATTTGGCCGCTTGGTTCTGCTTTATGCTATTTGGTTGACCACAATGAATGAATATTTGGTGATGATGGGCCTGATGTTTTCCGCAAATTCACTGCTCATCCCCGCTCAGAACACAATCTATCAAAAGAATATCAGAAACAAACGGCGGGCTGGTGTATATGGTTATGCGCTCAGCATCGGAGTAGGTGCCTCCATAGCCCTGACTTTTGTGGCAGGGAGACTTTTGGACAGCAGTGAAAACAGCTTCCGCTGGATTCTGGCAATCTCCGGAATCTTCGGTTTTATCAGTTGCTTCCTGCTTTCCAGAATCAAGATTAATCAACCACTGATCGACCCAGGGTTCAAAAGGCCGAAGCTGAAGCTCCGGAATGTCTTTATTGATCCCATTCTCCACACCCGCAATCTGCTCAAAGAAAATAAACCTTTTGCCTGTTTTGAACGTAGTTTCACGCTTTATGGCATGGGATTTATCATGATGCAACCGGTCATCCCTATTTATATGGTGGATAAGCTGCAGCTGAGCTATACCAGCAATTTCCTGGCCAAAGGCATTCTTTCGCAGATCGGGATGCTCTTGCTCTCTCCGCTTTTGGGCAAGTTGCACGATAAAATGCATCCTTTCAAATACATCGGCTTAAGCTTTGCGCTCTTGATGGTCTTTCCTTTGCTCTTTGTGCTTTCATCGATCTGGGCGGGTGAATCTTACATAGCCGTGGCAATTGTCTTTTTTGCTTACAGCATCTTCGGTGTGGCTATGACAGGAGTGAATATGGCCTGGAATATGTCCTCCATCTTCTTTGCCGGAACTCAGGACGCAGCGATCTATCAGAGCGTGCATGTAACCCTCACGGGGGTGAGAGGCCTCCTGGCTCCGGTCCTGGGCTTTGTTCTGCTGAGGATGATCAGTATAGAAGCTGTATTCATCGTGGCTGCGGGATTTTTGGGAATGGCTTCCTTCATGAGTTTTAAAGACTATCATAAGTTGAAATATAAAAGCGTGGATATTGCTGATAATTTTCACTGTCGGACTGGCGATAAAGACGAGACCTAAGCTCTGCAAAACGAGCAGATGGGAATATTTTAACAGAAGATAAAACATATAAAGCGGATTTGCTTGACAAAATAGCCTAAGGTTAGGAAATTGAGTTTTAACCACTAAGGGGGTGGGATTGATGAGAAAAAGACTTTTAATTGCCACAGGCGGAGGCGATTGTCCTGGCCTCAATGCCGTGATCCGAGCAATAGTCAAACGTGCATCGCAGGAAAACAACTGGGAGATATTGGGCTCTATCGATGCTTTTGACGGCGTCTTATGGGATCCTACGCAATTGGTGGAACTTACAGAGGAAAAAGTGGCCGGCATTCATGTGATTGGCGGCACGATTCTGGGAACCACGAACAAAGGCGGGCCCTTTGCCTGGCCGGTGAAAGATGCCCAGGGAAATTGGACTACTGTGGATCGCAGCCAAGATTTTATTGACCGTCTGCGTTATCAAAATATAGATGCCGTGATCAATATCGGCGGAGATGGCTCTCAGCGCATCTCACAAAAGCTTTTTGAAATGGGATGTCCGGTGATCGGAATTCCCAAAACCATAGATAATGATCTTTCCGACACTGACTTTACTTTCGGTTTTCAGACCGCAGTGGATGCAGCGACAGATGCTGTGGATAAACTGGTGACAACAGCCGCCAGCCATCACAGGGTTTTGATCCTGGAAGTGATGGGACGTTATGCCGGCTGGATTGCACTTCATGCGGCAATTGCCGGTGGGGCAGAGGTTTGTCTGATCCCCGAGATTCCCTATTGCATAGATAAAGTAATAGCTGCCATCCGGGCTCGGGTAGACAAAAGAGGCCGGGGCTTTGCCAATATCGTGATCGCTGAAGGAGCTTTTCCCAAAGGCAAAGATATGACATATACCGAGAACGATACCCCCGGAGCAACGAAGATCAGGCTCGGTGGAGCCGGTTTGAGACTGTCTGATGAGCTGCGTGAAGCCGGCAGTCCGCTCGAGATTCGCGAAACCATTTTGGGACATCTGCAACGCGGCGGAACTCCCAATGCCTTTGATCGTATTCTTGCCGCTCAATTTGGTGTAGCAGCCTTTGAATTGGCCCTGCAAGAGAAATGGGGATATATGGTTTCCTATCGTCACCCTAATATCGAAGCGGTATTGCTCGAAGATGCGATTAAGGATTACAACCTGGTAGATCCTCATGGCCCTCTGATTAAAACAGCGCGTGGACTGGGAATATCGATGGGCGATTAAACTATGAACTCTCAAACTATAATAAATCTTAGAAGTACAAAAAAATAAATGGAGGCTTAACATGCCAAAAGTCCTTATTGCCACAGAAAAACCCTTTGCAGCTGCTGCAGCCGCAAAGATCAAAGCCGAATTCGAAGCGGCCAAATACGATTACACATTTTTAGAGTCTTATACTGATCCGAGCGCTTTGCTCAAAGCAGTAGCAGATGTGGAAGGTCTGATCATCCGCAGTGACAAAGTAACCGAAGAGGTACTCAACGCTGCCAAAAAACTGAAAATAGTGGTTCGTGCCGGAGCCGGTTATGATAACGTGGACCTCAAAAGTGCCACCGCTCATGACGTGGTCGTAATGAACACTCCCGGTCAGAATTCAAACGCAGTGGCCGAATTGGCCATCGGTATGATGATTTATCTGGCCCGTGGAAAATTCAACGGTAAAAGCGGAACAGAGCTCTCTGGAAAGAAGCTGGTTCTCTTTGGATATGGTCATATCGCCCGCCTCGTAGCCACAATGGCACAGGGAATCGGGATGGAGATATTTGCCTATGACCCCTACATCTCCGCTGAAATCATGACCAAAGATAATGTGAAACCACTGACCAAAGTGGAAGATATCTTCAAAACCGGTGATTATGTATCTCTGCATATTCCGGCCAATTCCGAAACCAAGAAATCCATCAATTGGGATCTGCTTTCTCTGCTTCCCGAGGGCGCTACCCTGATAAATACTGCCCGTAAAGAAGTGATCGATGAAGACGGCTTGCTCAATGCCTTTGCAAATAAAAAAGGTTTCTGCTATGTAAGCGACGTGGCTCCGGACAATCTTGATAAGATCAATGAGAAATACGCTGATCGCATCTTTACCACACCCAAAAAGATGGGCGCTCAAACTGCTGAAGCCAATATCAACGCTGGCAGCGCTGCCGCCAAACAGATCATTGGTTATCTGGAAAAAGGCGACAAAACCTTTAAAGTGAACTAAATAATGCTCGTTAACCGGGATTATTTATGACACCAATCATGCCCGCTGGAGATTTCCGGCGGGCATTTGTTTGGCAGATATGAAAAACTTGAACTTCAGATCTCTTGCTTTGTGCTTGGTTATTTTGTTTAGCGTAATCCTACCCTTATTGGGGGCAGAAACAAGCGTTCCACCGGATAGTCTGCAAAACGAGACCGACTCAAAAGTGGGCGGCGACATTCAGCAAATAATGCAAGAAAATCACATGCTGTCCCGCATGTATCCTCTGCTCTTTAGAAAGGAGAATATGGGAACCAGTTTTTCAGAGAGGATTGAAGATTTTGAACCGTACCGGGGCAGAACAATCGCCAAGATCAATATCATCCACAAAGATGTGTTCACCCAACCCAAAGGCTCTTTAAGATTTCTTAAAGGTGTAGTCCGCTTGGGCAACACACTGCAGCCCAAGACCAGAGAACGCCTGATCCGCAATCAACTGTTCTTTACCGAAGGAGATAGTCTGAATCCGGCATTTCTGATCAGCAACCTGCAATACTTATATGATCAGGCTCTGTTTACAGAGATTGAATTTGAGATCGTGTACACCGAGAATAATGAGATTGAGATCAATGTCTATACGCGCGATAAGTTTTTCCTCAAACTCAGCGGAAAGTACGCAAGCAAGGACAAGTTCGAAATCGGGATCCTCGATAGAAACCTGTTTGGAACAGGGCATTTCGTGGAAAATACTTGGTCCGTAGACCCGGAGGGAAAGGGGAAAGTCGGTTGGGAAGGTTCTATTGTAAATGCCAATATCCTGGGCGGCTTTTTTCAGAACGATATAAACTGGATTCATGCGCCCGGACAAAAGCTGTTTGCTTATCAGGTTCAGCGTCCCTTTATCTATCCATTATTCAGATACTCCGGCGGTAGTGAGTTTAGCAAAATGAGTACCTATCCTCCCAAAGATAGCGTTTCGGTAAAGAAAACTGAAGCAGGAGCTTGGATCGCCCGCAATTTTGATATCCTCGAATATCCCCGTCACGCCTATGTCGCTCTTTCTGTCACTCAGGATTGGTATTCCAAGCGTCCTTCCTCAAATGTACAGACCGGTATGCCCTGGCAGCAATCCTTTTTGGCGTTGGGGGCGTTGGCTTTTACCCAATCTTCATATCATTATTTACCCAGGGTCAGTTCTTTTTTGGATAATGACTATCTGCCCATTGGTACCCTTTTTGAGGTATGTGGCGGCATGGACCTGGGGGAATACCAAAACCGTCCTTTTGCTGGCCTGCACGGCTCTTTCTCCTTCTTCCCGGCTCAAGACCAATATTTCCATTTCAAATCTGCCCTGGAAGGCTTTGTGGCAAATGGCAAGGTAGATGAGGGAGTGCTGGCTCTGGAACCGATGTATATTTCTAAGACGGCACACCTGGGGAAAGTAAAGGCGCGCAGTTTTGTGAACGGAAGATACATCCGCAGCCTCAGAATTCTGGAAACCAAAAGCCTCAGCCTGAAAACCAATCCGGTGTACCGGGGCAGTAAGGATCTGAAAGGTACAGATTTGATTTATGTAAGCATGGAAGAAGATATTTCTTTGCGGATAGCTTTGTTTGGTTTCCAGCTCACTACCTTTGGTTTTGTGGATATGGCTCTCATGACGGATGATCGGCAGGAAACTGATAAAAGACGCAGTCTCTTTTCAGAAGGCATCGGTCTCAGATTGAGAAATCCCAGTTTGATCTGGGATTTTATAGAACTATTTTTCAGCTTAGATCAAAGCCTCAAATCCAAACCGGGATTTAATGTGGAGCTCAGGCTTAAAAGTCCGGTAACCCTTGAAGGATTCAGAGGAAGACGACCACAGAGATATGATTTTCAATGATTATCCTGTGGGATGATAACCCTTGCCAGGCTGTGCAGTAAGATGCTGTTTATAAGTGTATATTCAAGGAATACAGATAAAAAGGTTTGACAAGAATGGAAAGTCCAAAATATATGGAATCAAAGAAGAATTTCCTGGGAGATGATAATGTCTGAAACACAAAAGAATACACAGAAGAAGACTACTGAAGTGCCCGCTGTGGCAAATAAACATATGGTAAGTCTGGTTGAATTGATCATGATCCTGCTGCTGGTCGGCTTGGTCTTTGTCTTTATCTTTGGCATGAAACAGCTGAAGACGGATAAAAAAGCGGAAGCTTTCGCAAAAAACAAGTTTGAAGCTATCCTGCCAGTATTACAAACCGCTATCAATGCGGCTGAAGAATTTAAAAGAACAGATGATTTTGGTGATTACCCCTTTGATTTTGGTCAGCTTAACCTCACTGCTACCGGTGCTTATGATATTGCCAGCAATGATGAAGGTGAAGTGTACATCGAAACCGACGATTTTATGATCAAGTATGATGCAGAGAATTATGGATTCAATGTCATCACCAGGGAAGAATTCGGCAAAGCCGGAATCAAGGTAAAATATTTGCTTGGTGATCGCAGCTATGAGGTGGATGACCCTTCTCCGGATCGCAAGCCCACTATTCGGGATGAATGGTTGCCACAGGATTAAATCCTAAAACTTCTATCTTAAACAATAAGAGCTGCGTGTTGCCACGCAGCTCTTTCTTGGTATCTTCTAAAGCCTCGAATCACTTCATCAATAACATCTTGATGCTTCTGCTGGATTTGGGCGTTTTGATCCGGGCAAAATAGACTCCGCTGGCCACTGTGCGTCCATGCAAGTCTGTACCATTCCAGATCAATTTGTGATTTCCTGAATTCAGAGTTCCCTTGTGGATGGTGTTTACTTTCTGTCCCTTGATATTATAGATATCCACGCTGCAGTCCATAATTGCAGGGGTATCGAAAGCAATGGTAACCGTAGGGTTGAAGGGATTGGGATAGACTTTGATCTCGCTCACAGGGCTGTGGATAAGATCATCATTACTTACAGTATGGTTATAGATAGCGATGCGTCCGGTATATTCACCCGCTTCCGGTAGATTTACAGTAAATTCACTGCTATCTTGCAAGGTATGGGCAAAGTCTTCCAGATAGAATCTCACTGTCCATTCAGCGGGTACGCCGGTGAAGAGGCTTTCAAATTCCATCGTTCCGGTGCCTTCCGTGTTCAGCACAAAATCGAACTCAGTGGAAGCTTCGGGTGCGGAGAAGTCCTTGCGGTATTCCTGTTTTAGATATTCATCCAGGCGGGATTCATCATCCTGTGCCAAGATGGATAAGGTGGTGGCAGGGCTCACAGGCTTGCTGGGTGCCGTAGGTAGATCCACCCTGAAATCGTAGCCATCAGAAGCTATGGGGCTGGAGCCGATGCGAATCCAATCCATATCAGTTTCAGTATCCTTGGCTTTCAAGGTGATAGTCCAATTGGGAGCCGGTGGCTCAATTTTGGGTGCTCCATAAAAAGGATAGAGCTTCATTGTGATGTTATTTCCCTGGCTGGCATAGCTCTTAATAAAGAAGGATTCATAAGGCTCAATGCGGTTAACCAGCTGATAGGCACCATCGCGATAGACATATACTGCACTGGAGATCATCTTTTGGTTGATCAGTTCAGAGAAGTGGAACAAGCTGTTGTTCACCATAAAATGCAGCGCTGAAACGTCATGGTGGCAGAGATGGGGATTGGCCACAAAGTTCCAACCCGGCTCGATTTCCACTTCGACAGCGTTTGGTACCACGTCTGCGATCGTGCTGAGGAAGGTATAATCAGTAGCCTGTACAAAATATCCAGGTCCATAGGAGAATTGATCCAGATCCAACCAATCTGTGAGATAAACATAACCCAGAGAGCCCTCGCCAAAGATTTCAGACATGCTATAGTCATTCTGCGGGAAGGGATTACTCTTTGTGTACCACCCGGGCTCGTTGTAGAGCAGGTTCATTCTGGGTACGATCGCAAAGGTATATTCCGAGGCATAGGTCTTGCGCTGTCCATCAAGAGCCACCACTTCCACATAGGCTTTGCTTTCGGGCATATCTGTCGCCTGCGGCACGATATAGCTAAAGCTGGAGCTACTGGGAGGAATGTTCTCATAAATGGCCAGAGAATCACTCACATTTTTGATGTACAGATTCAAATGATCGATCAGGAAAGGATTGATATTGCTCCAGTTGAAATCTATCGTATTTCCGCCCTGGTAGATTTGATTGTTCTTATAGCCGTGTTTGGCTGAAGGCTGGAGATTTCCCCAATACAGAGTCATGGTGCGAACGCTGGAATTGGTCACAGTAAATTGGTAGGGTCCGCTTTGCAGATCGTGCCAATTGCCGGTGCCAGTATCATAGATGTAGATCTTTTCGGATCTGTCACCTGCTGTGGGTACCGAAATATAGAGGGGAACATTATATTGATTGGAGCGTACACGCACGTTCCAGGTTTTAAGATCTTCAGACATATCGTAGCCTGCTTTCACTTCGCGACCCAATTGAGTGCCATTCTGACCCCAGTAGGGCTGCCAAAAAGCAAGCCAGGTATAGTTTCCGCTCGGATTGCTTTTTGTGCTATCCCAATAGGTATCAGGACCGTCTGTAGCATAGGGGTTTTGTCCGAATGAGATCATGTCTGTAAGACTGCCACCGGCATTTGAGATCTGCAGTTCGTGAACCAATTCAGCAGAGGCCATCTCTGGCACATTGTGGATATGTTCATAATCATTGGAATCTATCAT
>CAXZAB010000035.1:0-13981 GCA_964293715.1 uncultured bacterium
GGATCAAACTCTCCATCATAATTAAATGATTGAACTGACAAGAGCTTCTTATCACATTTCCACTATATAAACTTAAAAGATCTATTTGCTCGCCGTAAGCTAGTGCTCATCGGCAAGGTATAACCATCTTCGCCCCGGCTGATATTTTGTCAACACAATTCTTTAGCCTTTTTGGGTGCATGAGGGCATCCTGATATCGCTATATCCTGTGGATCAAGACTTAAAGAAATAAAAACTATTTTGAATTTATGTGAAAATGCCGGTTTAAACCAGGCAAAATACCAAAGAAAAGAGCCCTGAAATGGTTTTGCCGGAAGCAGAATACCTGGATTCCCCCCTATTTTGAGGCTCTGTTTCAAAATGCCTGTCAAAACAGACGCACGGAGGGTTTTGATATTATAGAAAACCGTGCCCCTTTCCTTATATAAACTTGAGAATTAGACCCGCTCTTAGTAGTTCAAGGGGGTTTTCAGCTCTGGATATCTATCATCCAATAAACGGTGCACACCAAAGCTCTGGCATCTTGGATAAGAGGCGAACAGATCGAATACGCTCTGACATTAACCCGACCGGCGTAGCCGGAACACATACTCTATTCCCTCGCTTTCATTGGAAGCGTAGGACAACTGCATAGCTATTGATCAAATCAGCGTGTTATCGAATATCAAAATGATCGGAGTTCTTGTCTTACATATAGCTATAAATTATCTGATAAATGTCACTTTTTTGCTGCTGATGCTTCTACCATTAACAACCAGATTTATGAAGTAAATTCCGCTTGCGCATCGGTTGTTGTCTGTATCTCTACCATCCCAGTATGTGAACTGCTCGCCTGTCTTTTTGGGATCAAGATTGATACTTTTTACTTTCTGCCCTTTGAGGTTGTAGATAGTGATACTTGCATCGTTCATACTCCCCATTCCGTTTCCTTCAGAGGCTTGCAAATTCACCTTGATATTGGTAAAAGCACTAAAGGGATTGGGATAGGCAGTCAAGCTGATTGCAGGGATTTCAGGAGACACCGGATCATCATTTGATACCCACGGTTCACTGCCATATTCATAGCAGCCCATATCTATTCTGTTATTCCAGATGCGATAGTTACCGGCAAGGTCATAAGGTAAAAGACCCAAGCCGGAGCTATCCAATACCCCGCTATCAATGCAGGGAGATAGATTAGAGAGGCGGAAGTATAGCGGATCATTGATGTCTGCCCCACCCAAAAATTGAGGATCACCACTGATATTAGTATCATGATAATGGATTGTACTTTGGGGACCCTGCCAAATGTCATCATAGCCATTACGAATTAAGTTGTTGTGAAGAGTGAGAGTAGTAGTCAAGCCAGAAAAGTCCATAGGGTTGATGGCTATCTCTTTGGAACGATTGTTATAGAAAATACTATTGGATATTGTAACAATCCCATTGACCATCAGTGCCACGCCATCGCCCGTATGCCCGGCAAAAGTGCAATTGTTGAAGTTCATTATGGGGTAGTTTGTTCCCTGAAAGATAACCCCTCTTAGGTTGCAGTGGATGTTAGAAAAAAGGGTATTGTTGATGGTATATGTCTGATCTTCGGTAAAACTATTGCCGCCAAAAGATAGGGCTTGCGAATCATCATCCATCATCGTAAGGTTGGTGAATATCGAGTTTTCTATGGTAATGAATGAACCAATTCGTAGTAAAATCAATGCTCGCGCCCATACATCATTACTAACATAGGTAGAAGTGGCATTGCGGAAGATACAATCTGAGATCCTCCCCGTGAAGATACCCTCACACCGCAGAAAACCATATTTTGGCGTACTAAAGTCCTCAATGATCACGTTTTCCATCAGAACATTGGTGGATTTTGAAAGATGAATAACAGCAGCTTCATTCGGGGACAGATTGTGCATCCTCAGATTGCGCAACACCATTCCATCTTCCTTTAAACCCCATACCGCAGAGGTGCTGGTATAGTTTTGGGTTGTGATAGATAGATCTTGCAGGGTAAAATTGTCTTGACCTATACCGGCAAAAACAAAGAGGGTGTTTCTGGTGATGTTGGCATAAACCGGATCCATCTCACCTATCACCTGAGTACTTGCCATACCGGCTCCTTTGACGACAACCCCACCTTTAAGCGCGATGGGAAACTTCTCTTGAGTAGAAAAGGTAGCATAAACCCCGGGGAGGATGTGTACAGTGCGGGAGTTCGCACTATTTGGTGAAATCCGGTAGATGGCAGTACCGATAGTCTTGAGGGCGGTAGCAGGACTCAAGCCATCATTGGTATCATCACCCCCGGCAGAGACATAGAGATCGCTGGCAATCTCTTGATGAACTGATCTCTGAGAGTTTACATATACTTGGAAATTGTTGTTATTGCCATCTAAAGTACTGGCATAATAGCTGGTAGATTCGGATATAGTAAAGGTTTCAAGGGGAATTGTGAGATCAGAATTGAGGGAATTGGCAAAGATATCCTGCCCTGATCCGGCTCTGTTATTGTATATGGAGCAAAGGTTAATGGGATCAAAGATGACGTTAACGGAGCCCATATAGCCGTAAATGTAAATCCCACCACCCATCCGATAGGCATAGTTATCATATACCTTAACTCCGCTAAGAGTGACGGTGCACATACTGAGATACATGCCTCCTCCGTTTAGAGCTTCATTATCGAAGATTTTGCAATTGACTATCCGTGAAGATGAATATGAAAGTAAATTTACTCCTCTTCCATTTGTAAGAGAAAAGCCTCTGACTACAATGCTCTGCTTCCCACTCAATACTCTTATAGATTGTAAGCCATTCCCATCGATAATAGTAGAATCTATGTAAACTGGATTGTTAGTTATAGCTTCTTGACTTATCAAACTGATGTTATCAGTACCTATAATGACTAGTCCCAAATATCTCCCCGGATACACCAAAACCGTATCTCCGGGAGCTGAGGCATCAGCAGCAGCTTGAATACTGGTATATTGTCCACTACCGCTGATGTCCACAATTCTGGTGATGGCACACAATCCTGTAAAGGATAGCACACAACACAATACTGTAATCCACTTAATACTTGGCATACATTCTCCAAATCATGAGGGGAGAGCTATGCACTCCCCTCATACATTGCTTTTATTTGATAATCGTTATCTTTGTGGTGGCTACCATTTTATCGGCCCTCACCTTCACAATATAGGTTCCGGAAGCAAGCGGTCTGTTCTGATCATCCTTGCCATTCCAAACCGTAGAATAGAACTCCCCAGTTTGTTTTACATCACCTGCTAAGTTAGCTTTGTGAATAAGGCTGTTGTAGCTTTCGCTAAGCCGCATGGTCTTTACTTTCTGTCCGCGCACATTAAAGATATCAAGAACTGGCTGAGCAGCAGGCTTTCCGGGTAAGGTGAATTCGATAAACACTCCTGCTGCTTTGCTGGTATTGAAGAGCGGATTGGGATAAGTCGATATCAAAATCCTCTCTGGGGGAGGAGGTGAGGCCGGATCATCAATCCCCACCGGCTCAGAACCATATTCATAGCAGCCCATGTCTATCCTATCGTTCCATATACGCCAGTTCCCGGCAAGATCCATCTGTGACAGATTCAAGCCCGTGGTATCAGGTGTGCCGCTATCTATGCAGGGCGATAGCGAACTAAGCTGATAGTATTCCGGCTGATCTATGCTATAGCTTGAATCCACTGTCCCCAGAAAAGCAGGGCTGGATCCCATAATGTTGTCGGTAAATGTAACCAGATCGGGACGAGAACTGGGTACAATAAAGGTGCGGAACAGGCTGTTGCTGATGCTTACATTGTAACTCATGCCAGTCGAACTAAGATGATTGGTAAGAAACATCTCGGCACGAGCTCCGGGATTATAGGAAATCAGGTTTCTGATGTCCGCCCAGGCAAGGATATTGGTCAGTGTTACGTCCGTGATATTGTTGGCAAAAGTGCAGTTATTGATCTGCATTGGCTGAAACCGATTTTGCATGTAAATCGGATTATCCACCCACCAGCAGTCATACATCGTGTTATTGATGATCAACACATTGCTCATATCCAGGTTGAAATCCTCGAATCCTGGATAAATGTTAGTATAGAAAAATGGCCAGGCATCTTGGGCTGTGTTGTTGGCTACGATCGAATTGCGAAGGATTAAATCGCAAGAACTAAAATTAAGGCCTAATTTATTATATTCCCAATCGGTAATTGTATTATACGCAGAGATAAAGTTATTTATCAGTAAGTTGTCGCATTCAAATCCCGCAATAGTCATCAGGTCTTTATGATAAGTAGTACATCCGGCTATGATGTTCTCAATAATAATATTGTCACAATATCCAATGGTTAATGCAGATGACAATGCTCCATAGTTGTTTTCAAATTTCAGATCACGAAGATAAATGTCTGACCCATACAAGACTCCCAGAGGAAAGGTATAGGAAGACCTGCAGTTAACAATCTTCATATTGGCTATCTCAATATCATCTGCATACCAAGCATTCAAGGCTGTGCGCAGGAATTCACAATCCAGTACTGTATCATCCATTCCCGCACCTATTACCCTTACGTGCGATTTTACTCCAGCAGGAAAGAGTTGGTTGTTGCAGGAATTAGAATAAGTTCCTTCTGCTAAATATATCGTTCTGGGGCTTGCGGAGTTGGAGGCAATTCTCTGCATGGCGTAAACGATGGATTGCATCGGAGATTCGGCCGAGAGACCTGTATTTGCATCATCACCATCTGGAGAGACATAGAGATCACTATCTATCTGAGTTATGTAGCCTTGCTGGATGTTCAAGCTTACATTGCAATTTCTGTATCCTATAAAATATCCATCCGGTTCAGACAAAACACTGCTTCCCCGCAATAAGTGGATATTGTAACTATTTTGCGTCTCATAATGAAAGGTGAAGCTAATGTCCATGCCCCTGGTTGCTGAGTTATTGTAAACTGAGCATAGTGCAACAGGATCAAAAATCAAAGCATCAGATTCATCAAACGCAATTCCTCCCCCTAATGTTAAGGCTTGGTTGTTAAATATTTTTACGTTAGATAATGATAAATTTGAGTGGCTACCAACAGTTATCCCACCACCAGACTGAGCAATGCAGTTTCTGATAATGCAATTGGAGACATTAGTGCTTGAATAGTTTCTCACATACAACCCTCCCCCTGGATTGATCGGACTCTCATAGAGACCATCCTCATTGTTGACTAAGGTAAATCCATTCAGAGTAAAAGTCTCACCGTTGATTACTCTAATGCAAGTGCCGAGATTCCCATCGATTATTGTATTATCCATGTAAGATTGCTGGGGGTCTAATGAGTATAAACTGGCAATTGATATGCTTTGCCTTATGAGATTGATATTCTCAACATATCTACCCGGATATACTAAAATTGAATCTCCATGGATAGATACATCGACTGCTGACTGGATAGTTGTATATTGTTGTGTGCCATCCAGAGACACAGTTCGAGTTGTGCATATAACTAAAGCTGGTAGCAAACATAGCAGAAGGATAAGTCGCTTTTTCAAGAGTACTCCTTATTATATGTTGCTAAGGGCGGGTGAACCCGCCCTTAGCAATTTGGTATTATTTCATCAAAAGCATCTTGTGAATCAAAGTGCTTTTAGGAGTGGTCATTCTGTAGAAATATACTCCTGAAGCTACAGGTTTTCCTTTACTGTCAGTTCCATTCCATATTATGGAATGTTGTCCGGCAATAAAGCTATCATTAACAAGTGCTTTCATCTTCTGCCCTTTGATGTTGAACACATCAATTGTAACAGGGCCTGGCTTTGCAAGGTCAAACCTGATTGTCGTTTCAGGATTGAAGGGGTTAGGGTAATTATGGAATAACTGCGTTAAGACTGCGTGCGTTTTCGTTGCTGTGTCTTTAAACCATCGAATAAGGATAGTATTGGCAATATCGTCAGATATATTCAAGAACTTAAAGCTCTGTAGGCTTTCATCTTGAATACACCTAATGATCTCATCGTACAAAGCTCTGTTGAGGTCTTTCACATCATTTTTTATCATGTTTCACTCCCTTGCTTTCCTAAACCATCAGCGGTTTCAAACTATTAGAACTTGAGTTGTTTGTCAACACCAATATCTGTCGCATCCTTATGCATCCGTATTTGTCAGCATACAGGACTACTCTTTCTTTTATCCATATCATATTATTCATTCCGATCATCAAGGAGAAAGCATGTCCGAAGCATTGATGAACCGAATCAAATCACAGCTTTTCACACACGAAGGCTTAAGACTGAAGCCATACCGCTGTACGTCAGGTAAATTGACCATCGGCGTTGGCCCCAATCTCGATGACTGTGGTATTTCCAAGAAGGAAGCTCATGCCCTGCTAGATATTGATATCCGGAACTGTGAGCAGCATCCTCTGGATGAGATTCCGGCTATCTGCAGTGCACTGGATGAGCTTTGCCAATCTGCACTTCGGTCGTTTTTAGGATAAAACAAAAGCAATGCTGACCGGATTGTTTGACATCACAATCTGGTGATTCACCTGTTAAGAGTAACTGTGTCCTCATATAGTCTTGATATACATACAGTTAAACTGTGTCTGTATTTATCAAAGTAACAAATCGCTAACAAAACAGCCTAAAAACCTGCTATTATTCTTTATGATAATAAAAATCCATAGTGCCAATGTGTCATCATTCTCTATATAAGTTAAGTTATGAATTTTTGTTACGTGAAATTGTGTCACTTTGGCACTTTGAAAGTTGTATCTGATTTGTTTATCAATGAGATAGAATCAAAAAACCTGTGCCAAAGGCCTGGCACTATGTGGCACATTGGCACTTTGAGCTTTTTTATCCATCAAGAGAGATCAGCCTGGTGCCGGTGGCATCGTTGATCAGGTGTCTGCTGAATGTCCGGCCTTGCGCTCCGGAGCCTCTAAATATGGCTGCTGTGGCGTGATCTCACTGCAAGCCGATAGTTTCCTATCCATGAAGAAAGCCGCTCGATTAAGAGCGGCTCTGAGTTGAGAGGCTGTGGTTATGATCTTATGAGTTTCAGCATGGCATTTGCGCCTGAGTTCGCTTCCTTCAAAAGAAGATAAGCATCTTTTTCTGCAAACATCCGGTAGCTGTCCAGATCATTCTGCCGTTTATCAATCTGAAGCTCGTTGCGCTCTGCCTGGATCGCACTGTTTGCGGCTTCCAGATCGCTGTCTGGCTTGAGCATATTCCGGTGCTTGATCGCTGCGTACTGATCCGCAAGGCCGTCTTTGAAGCCAATTTTAACATTAGCTGCATAACGGTCAAGCTCTGCTCTGGCCTCTTCAATCGGTATCTTGTGCCGTTTGGAATACTTTGACGCAAGCGTGTCGCCATTCATGATCTTGATAATGTCCCGCTCGATCTTGACCGTTTCTGAGTCCAGTAATGCCTTGACCTTGCTTCTGATCGCATCGATCTTTGAACAGGCTTCGCTGTGACGTTTCATTTTAATTTCTTGCATCTTGGCTGCCATCGCTTGCGGATCTTCAATAATCTTGATTCCAGAAAGCCTAATGGCTTCTGCCTTGAGATCCATTTGATTAGTTGCGGTTTTGTATTCCGCTGCGATTGCTTCGGTGTCGGTGTGCCAGTAAGGTTGCTTATAAGTGTCTGTCATGTTGTTACCTCTGTATCTTTATTGTTTATGTCGTTATCACATTCCGCTATTCGTTTCGGTTTTAGCGTTATAGATTCATCATCATCATCAAAGCCTATAAATTGAATCCTTGCTCTGCTGAATCCTTTCTCTGGTTCGTTCTCTCTGTAGGCAAATTTGGTCTTCAGTAAGAATATCGCAAATGTAGGCTGGTTCTCAAGTCCATGTATCAAGAGCTTTTCTTCTTGGATATCCTCTGCAAGCTTGTAGCATTCTGCAAAGTATTCGCTGCGCTTTCTTAGCTTGCCTATGGTGTTATTGCTAATCCGGTGGCTGGTGAGGAATGACTTGAGCAATGGCATAGGCTTGGTGTCCTTATTCTCCATGTAGTCAATGAGCGCATCACCTAATCCGATCAGCTCTTCATCAGTCCAGATATCACCTACATAGTGCTTTATGGTCAAAGGAATGGCGTCCTTTCTTTTAACAGATCGCTGTGCTTTGCTCAATGCCTTATCCTTCAGTGATATAGCGTTTCCGGTCTTCATTGATAATTGTCCTCAAAGTCTCGCTCAAGGTCTTCTCTCACTTGATCCAGCATGGTAAGAGTTACGATCATTCCAAGCTGTGTAAGTTTCTGCTTTCGCAAGGTTACAAGCATATCAGTAAATGCCTTGAATACATCTTCTTGAGTTTCTTTTGTGCCTGCAAACATTTTCATTGCAGAGAAATCTATTTGCCTTTGATCTGTAGTTAATTCTTTCATGTTTTTATACCTTTAATAGTGCCTTGACGCAAGCGGATTGCTCTGCATTGACGCCTTCAGCTAATTGCTCAGCAGTCATATCAAGTCCGATTGAGATCATCTTCAGGATCGCTATCCTGGTGATCTGGTCAAGAGCTTGATCCTCTGCCAATTCGTTTGTAACTTTATCTGTGATCGCTATCACTTTGCGGATCATCTTATTTTGTGCATTCATGCTTTCCTCTCTTTAGTTGAATCTTGAAAGTGTTTCAGAGCTGCTACAAGTGCATCATCTTCTGTCATACCATAGCAGCCGATCAGCTCTTCTGTGAGCTGGTGCAGGTGGACAAGATAATCGTTAATATCGCATATCTTGCCATTGGCTTTCTTTGGTATCTCATTGAATCCAAAGCGCTTTGCATAGCTGAGCCAATCGATATAATCAATGTTTAGCTTTTCGGTGGCAAGCTCTCCGGCCTCATCTGGATCATAGGCAAGAATGAATTTAGTATCCGGATAAGTCTCGGTGAGCTGGTGGAGATTGGTTTTTGAGATTATGCCAATGGTGGCTATCTGGTTGCTGTGCTTGCTTAGCTGCCAATATGAGATCGCATTCAAGACGCCTTCAAAGATATAGATAGTTTTATACTCATCAAGCGCAGATACATTCCAGAATTTGCGCTTTGGCAGGTTTAGAGCCTTTGGCATTCCTGGTTGAGGATCAATGAATCTGTTTGAGAGATAGATTATCCTTCCATCCTTAAAATGAGGATAGATCACAGAGGCTTGACCAAAGATCAGATATCTGGTGCCGGCATCATTGACCTTGACCAGTCCAGAGGACAAAAGCCGGTCCACTGTGAAAGAGCCGCATAGTTGGCCAAGAATCTGTCTTGCCTGGTCAAAGCTTTCTATTCCGGAAAGGTGAAAGCGCTCAATGGCTTTATCAGAGATCGCTCTTAGGTGAAGATAGGCTCTCACATTCTCAGGCATAGCCAGCAGCTCAAAAAAGCCGGCATAAATGTCTGAATAGTCATCATTGCTGATTGTTTTAGGTTTCGAGTTCCTTGCAGCCATTCTGAGCGGCTTTCTGCCTGAATTGGTGTCGGTATAGCCATAGACCTCTAATAGTCCTCTCACTGCGTCTGTATTGGCCATGTTTTTGGCTATGGATATCAAGTTGCACATATCACCTGAAATCTTGCATCTAAAACAATGATAGGTGTTTGTCTCTGAATAAAGATACAGGTGGCCTTTGTCATCATCACAGCCTGGACAATTCGCTGTGGCTCCGGTGGAGTTCTCTTTGATCTCAAAGCCAAGTTTGACGGCCAAGTCCAGAATAGATTGCCGGTCCTGAATCTCAGCTATTATTTGCGATATTGGAGCCAAATCATTTCTTGCTGTATTTGCCATGTCCAGCATCCTCAAAGAAATTGACATCAGACAGAAAGCGCTTTACAGATCGCTGTGACACATTAAGGAGCTTGCCGGTGTCTATAGCCTTCTTGGTCTCAAAGTCTGCCGGCAAGGCATCATAAAGCTTGAGTTTCCAAGAATCAAGTCCGCCTGGTGCGGTGATAGTGTTCAAGGCATTCTCTGATTGAGGAAATAAGTATACGTGCAGCTTTTCAGCACTCTTTACAGCTTTGGCACTGATCCAGATAGGCTCATTTCCTTCATGGCAATCATTAATCACCTGAATGATCAAGCAGAATCGATAGAAATAAGTTTCCCACTTGGCCAAGGTAGATTTCTTTTTACCATTATGAGTTAAGTTGATCCGCTCATTATTGCGGTCAACAAATTCCTCTCTCAGCTTATTGGCCTCTGCATCAAAGAGAAGCAGTTTAGGTTCCTGGAATTCCTTTTCAAGTAGTTTCTGGATCAAGGCAGTCCATTTGTCATCAATGTCAATGTCCTTGCCTCTCTGCTTTGGATCATCAGAAAGGACAAAGATAAATCTTTCAAAGAATCCATTGGTCATCATTTCGTTTGAAAATACCTTGCTCAGCATATCGGTCTGAGTAGTGCCAATTATGCTAATGCAAGGTGATTTGAGCCGGTATGCTCTGCTTGATTTGCGATTATAGGCTGTAGTATTGCCATCCCATAAAGATAGCCAATGGCCTATGTCGCTGCCTTTATTATACCGGTTCATGTTATGGAGCCAAGACACGATCTCATCTGAATGAACGGCAAGGCCTTTTTTGTTATAGTTATGCGCAGGATATAGAGTTTCAAGAGTAAAGTCATTGTAAATCAGTTGCTGCGCATTAGGATAGTCCGGCATTGGATCAGCTTTCAATCGCTTTGCATCTTCATAAAGCTTGAGCTTATTTTCATAATCAGCATAGCGCAAATCGTCAAACTTGGTGATCGGTTTCAGGCATCTGGTCACTGCATGGCTCTTTCCGGAGCCTGGATCACCTACAAGACACATCCAGAGTATCGGTGCGCCTGTATAGCCTTTGATAGCCTGATAGTGATAGGAGTTACCGATTGCAGCAGCAACCGCAAAGAGTTTACTTGCTGCTAAGTGAGCCAGAGGCAGATTGCTCTGCTCATGCAGGTCCTCAATGCTTTTCGCAAGATCGTCTGGAAATATGTCCAGCGGAAAGATCGGTGCCGGTGGTGGTTGTCCTGGTGACCGGATATTTTCAGGATCAAAGGCAAATGCTGCGTTAGTGGCCATCTTGACCACTCCGCTTGATCGCCGCCTGCTCTACCTGGTTATTGGTCAATACAGAGCTTGCATCAATCCAGTCATCAATCTCTTGCTTGTCAAACCATAGCTTGCCTGTAGGTTTCTTGAATGGTATCTCTCTCTTATTGACAAGTTGATAGATTGTTTGTCTTGCCAAGCTCAGGTATTCCATCAGCTCAGGCACTGTCATCAATATGCGCTCTTCTCTTTGAATAGCCATTTTAACCTCTTGCCATGCCTCTGCAAGATTTACTTGACAAGAATCCGCATTCCTTGAATATTGATTTACTAAATCAGTCAATCCACTGGATTGCGGCCTGTCTTGTAGAGAGGCAGGCCTTTATTTAGTTGCTATAATTTATAAATACCAATTTAAGTCAAGTCTTCATTTGGCAATATTTTGAAGGTTTTGTTCACTCCGTCCAAAAGACACCCTTTGGACAGTTTTGGCTTAGATTTTAGGTCGCTTTTGTTCATAATCTGCTTAAATCCCTTCAGAATATCCATATTGAATCGTTTCTTTTCCAGCTTCATTCCATTATTTTCCAAATATGATATCAAGACTAACTCCATAACTCTATAGAAATCAAGCGGCTCAATATGCTTTTCCATAAGTGCATAAAGCTCTTCATTAAATTCACCTTTTCGATAATCGTAAATACCACCGCTCACAGGTTGCTTTTTTAGCCTCGATACAAGCATCTTGCATATCCTCTCAATATCACCAATTTCATCTTTAATTAGTGACGTTGGATCGTAAACATCAAGATACTTTCTCAGTTTATCAGTGAACGTAAACCTTGTTCTGCATCGTTCGCAATAGAGGTATCTTATGTATGTTCCATGCTTTTTCCGGCTGTGGCTTCCGGTGCTTTTCATAAGGCTATCGCATTTTGGACAGTTCATTATTTTACCTCTGAATCCTTTGCTTGCTGTTTAGTTTCCTCGGTATTATCCATCTCAATCTTAGGTATAGAATTTAGTGCCTCGCTCTTTTTGGAATCTACAAGTTTGGCATAAATCTGAGTAGTTGCGATATCTTTATGACCTAAAACCTTCGATACTGTGTAGAGATCGCTGCCATAGGTGATCAGTAGCGTTGCGCAGGTATGCCTTGCACAATGGAAAGTAATATGCTTGCTTATTCCGGCATCCTGAGTCCACCTCTTGAGATATCTGCCAATTGACGTTTTATCCGGCATGTGGTGAAAGACTTTGCTGTGACTATGGTCTTGCCTGCTTAGGATATCTTGAGCGGTTTCGCTCAGCTCGCTTTCCAGAATCTCATCAGTTTTTTGCTGTCTGAGATACATCCGGTTTCCTCTGATATCGCTCCATGTGAGCTTAGTGACATCAGAAAGCCTCAATCCTGTAAAGACAGAGAATAGAAAGGCATCCTTTAGCACAGGTGAGACACATTCAGTATTGGCAAGCAGATTGACCTCATCCATTGTAAGATACTCTCTCTTGGTCTCTTTCTTTTTGGCAGTTACAAATTGAGCTGGTGACTTGTCAATGATCTCATCTTTCACAGCCTGGTTAAGGATCGTCTTCATTTTGGCTAAGTAAGCCCAAACTGTATTAGTGCTGACTTTACTCTGTAGGTATTCCATAAAGCCGACAAAAACATCACGATTGAGCTTATTGAAAGAAATATCCTTGCCATCCAGATATCGCTTGAAATGTAAAAGCGCAGCATTATAGTTTCTGGCCTCTTTTGGAGCCTTCTTAATATAGTAGTCTATAAAGCTGCTCTTGCCTTTCCAGTTGTCTATGCTTATACCATGCTTACCTTGCAGCAGATCAAGCTCCTGCTTGTCTCTAATGGCTATTATAGTGCGGATTAGGTTGTCATTATGGACCGGATCACCTGGAGTCAAATATGAGTCCATGAATTGGTATTGCCTTGAGCCTTGATAATAGATATCAAAATAAATTGAGTAGTTTCCGGAGCCAAGTTTTTTGAATCTGATCTTGGTTCGTTTGCCTGCATTGCTTTTCTTAGTGAGATCAAAAAGCCTCTGTAATTTAGGTTCTGCGTTCATTTGGATACCTCCTGAAAGTGCCAAAGTGCCAAAGTGCCATCAAGTGCCATCGGTTTGGCACATATTTTCTTAAGACAGTCCATTGCCCTGCAAGCTCTTATGGCTTTGATAGTGCCAAAGTGCCAGCTTTTGCTGTAGTGAATACTTGATCCGGTGTCCATAATCATCTTAGTCATGGAGCCATAGTCTCAGGCAGTAACAAACTGTCAACATAAAAATATAGATTTTCGATATAGTAACATAATTCTTGAGATCGGTGGCTTGAGTTAAAGCAGGTTATAGATAGAAATACAGTAAACTACATAAGTCCTGTTACTCTCACCTGTTTAAACTCTCATTTTTGGTTGGAGAATTGATTTGTAGCTTGATTGGAGACAAGAAGAGATCGGGAAAGTCTGTAACTTGCTGCCAGATCAAAAATGAAAGTCAAGACAGGCGCGTGGATTGTTTTGACCTTAACGCGACCCTTTCCGCTACGTCTGATTAGCTATGACTTTTTTTTATCCTGTTGTCAGCCAAAGTGTTCTGAATTTACCTGGGTCGCTTTTGGGTTAAAACAAGAGCCAATGCTAACGGGACAGTTTTACTTGTCATAGTGATGCTAATCGGATAGACTCAAGAACTGCAGACTTGGGATAAGCACTGCCCTACCCCATTAGTCATCGTGAATATGAGGTGCAGATAGCAGGAAAAAATCCTCTTAGCTCTCATACATATCCATTTATTCCTTTTTTGAATTTGTGAATAAAGCGTGGCGTGGCGTAAAAAAATGTATTTGATCCTTTCTCTCTCTCTCCTAAAAGCTTCGATCATATCTTTATCTACCCTTAATCAAGCGTTAAGAATTAACGCTTGATTAA